>JAQNCU010000324.1 GCA_029077775.1 Acidocella sp.
CGGACGGGAGATTTCAGATGCGCTGGCGGTTTGCCGACATTTCTCTGACATGGCGCAGAGCGGGCGGATGGCCGTGCGGCTGGATACGCATGGCGGGCGGTTCCTCGAAGGGCTGGACCCGCAAGAGAGCTACGCGGTGCTGGAACGTCATGCGCCGGGCGCGCTGCGGCGGTACCGCAGCCAATCTGAATTGCGGTATCTGATCGGCACGGGCGTGTCCTCCGCGGCCGTTTGGAAAATGCGCGAGGCGCTTGACGAGGCCGGGTTCGACCGGGTGCGGATCGTCGCGAGTTCAGGCTTTGGGGTGGAAAAATGCAGCGTGATGGCGGATGCGCATACGCCGATCGACGTGGTGGGCACCGGCAGCTTTATCCCCGAGCAATGGAGCGAGACCTATGCCACCGCCGATATTGTGGCCTATGACGGCGAGCCGCTGGTGAAGCTGGGGCGCGAGTTTTTGTTACGCTCGGTCAAGCGTGACCGGGGTTGAGGCATGAGCGATACGCTCAAGATCGCGATCGCCCAAATAAATACGCAGGTTGGCGCGATCGATAAAAACGTCGCCGCGATACGCGCCGCGCGGATGCGGGCAGCGGAGATGGGTGCCGATTTGGTGGTGACGCCGGAATTATCCATTTCAGGATACCCGCCCGAGGATTTGGTGTTGAAACCGGCTTTTATCGCGGCGTGCGAGGCGGCGGTGGCGATGCTCGCGGCGGAGACCGCCGATGGCGGGCCGGGGTTGATCATCGGCACGCCGTGGCGCGATGGCGAGGCGCTGTATAATGCGGCGTTTGTGCTCGATGGCGGGCGGATTGTGGCACGGCGCAAGAAGCATGAGTTGCCGAATTATGGCGTGTTCGACGAGAAACGGGTGTTTGCGCCAGGGCCCGCACCGGGGCCTGTGGTGTTCCGGGGGTTTCGGCTCGGGCTGATGATCTGCGAGGATTGGTGGTTCCCGGATGTCGCCGAGACGCTGCGCGAATCCGGGGCTGAGATGCTGCTCTCGATCAATGGTTCGCCTTTCGAGGATGGCAAACAGGCGCGGCGCATCACGCTCGCGGTGGCCCGCGTGGTGGAGACCGGGCTGCCCTATATGTTTACGGCCATGACCGGCGGGCAGGATGAGATTGTCTTCGATGGCGCGAGTTTTGTGCTGAACGCCGACCGCAGCCTGGCCGTGCAGATGCCATTTTTCGAGGAGGCAATGGCGCTGACGGTATGGTCCCGGCGGCCCGACGGCATGGTGTGCGCGGCGCATGATCTGTCACCGGAACCCGCGCGGTTGGCGCTGGTCTATGGCGCGATGATGACAGGGTTGCGCGATTATGTGAACAAAAACGGCTTCCCCGGCGTGGTGCTCGGCTTGTCAGGTGGGATAGATAGCGCGATTTCAGCGGCTGTGGCGGCGGATGCCCTGGGTGCGGCGCGGGTGCGGGCGGTGATGCTGCCCAGCCCCTATACCAGCGCGCATAGTCTGGAGGATGCTGCCGCCTGCGCCGAGAGGCTCGGGATATCCTATGAGACCATACCGATTTCAGGCGCGATGGCGGCGTTTGATGCGGCGTTGGCCCCGGCCTTTGCCGGGCGGGCAGCGGATATTACCGAGGAGAATATACAATCGCGCGCGCGCGGGCTGATATTGATGGCGCTGTCAAACAAAACGGGCGACATGCTGCTGACGACCGGCAACAAATCCGAGATGTCGGTGGGGTATTCGACCCTTTATGGCGATATGTGCGGTGGGTATTCAGTGCTCAAGGATGTTTATAAAACCATGGTGTTCGCGCTGTGCCGGTGGCGCAATGAACACCTGCCCGCAGGTGCCCTGGGGCCAGCCGGGCCTGTGATGCCCGAGCGGGTGATTGCAAAGCCACCCTCGGCGGAGCTGAAACCGAACCAGACGGACCAGGATTCCCTGCCACCCTATGACATGTTGGATGGTATTTTGGGCCATCTGATCGAGGGTGAGGCCGGGATCGACGAGGTGGTGGCGGCGGGGTTTGCGCGGGAGACGGTGTTGCGGGTCTGGCACATGCTGGACCGGGCGGAATATAAACGCCGCCAGGCGCCACCGGGGGTGAAAATTACCGCAAGGGCGTTTGGCCGTGACCGGCGTTACCCGATGACCAATGGGTTTACGAGACTCGTGCGGTGAATGGGATCGTCAAACGCTGGAATTGGCGGTGGCGAGGTGCTTGATCTGAATGACGGCCTCACGCTCCAGCCCGATGAGTTCAGGGTGGGGGACACGGTTACGGCCGATCAGGATCATCAGGCCCTCGATCTGGGCGGTGATGAGGGCGGCGCGCAGGTGGCGGGTGGGCAATGGCTGGAGCGGGTTCATGGCGCGCAGAAGGGTCTCGATCCAGGCGCGCATCTGGCTGTAAAACACGTCCATCATGGCCAGAACGGCGGGGCTGTGATTTGATAATGCCCACATTTCCTGGAGCATGGTGCTGGTTTTCGGGCGCTTGTTTTCCTCGATCATGAATTCGATCGAATAGGTAAATGTCTCATCCGGGGATGTGATGAAGTCCGGCATTTTTGCGTAGAATCTTCGGGTCCAACGCTCGAACATATAGGCGGCCAGGGATTCAAACAGAACTTCCTTGGTTTTGAAATAATAGGTCACGTTGCCAGGGCTGATGTTGCATTTTTCGGCGACGCTGCGGATTGACACGGCGGCGAGACCGCTGGTGGACAGGAGGTTTATCGTCTGTTCGAGAATGTTCGTCGCGGTTTCATTCCCCTTGCCGGTATGTGGGCGCAGAACCGGGTTTGAGTGATCATGTGAATGATCATCGCCAATGGGTGCGCGAAGCGCGTTTCCGGTTCTGTCTGCTGAGTTTATAGTCATTTGAATTTAAGGTCGGCTAAATTAGAGGCAAATTGGGGCTTGTTGAGATTCAGGGATTCCCTTGGTCACGTTGTTTGTGATTCACGCTTTTCATGGAGCGATTTATTTTGACTGACGCCCAATGGGCGAAAATGGCACCGCACTGTTTAGGGAAGCCGAGTGATCCAGGGCGGAGCGGTACGGACAATCGGTTATTTTTGGAGGCTGTTCTATGGATTGCGCGAACGGGCAGCCCCTGGCGCGACTTGCCGCCGTTTTTTGGCAAGTGGAATACCGTGTTCAAGCGTTACAGCGACTGGGTAAAAGCTGATGTTTTTCAACGGCTTTTCGAGGCTGTATCGGATGATCCCGACATGGAATACGCGATGATTGATGGCACCGTGGTGAAGGTCCACCGGCATGGCCAGGGCGCAAAAGGGGGACCCAAAATCAGGCCATAGGCCGCACAGTCAGCGGTCTCGCCACTAAAATCCTGGCACTTACCGATGCCTTGGGGAATCTTGTGCATTTCGTTCTGATGCCCGGCCAGAATTACGACACGGTCGGCGTGCCGCCGCTCATTGAGAACATCGAATTCGGCGCACTCCTCGCCGATAAAGCCTTCGATATCGAGTCGATCGCCGAAGAAATGCAACGGCGGGGCGCCGAAATCGTCATTCCACAACGCAAAAACCGCATTGAAAAACGCCCCATCGACCGGCACCTCTATGGCGCACGCCATCTCATCGAAAACTTCTTCGCCAAAATCAAAGAGTTCAAGCGCATCGCCATGCGGAGTGACAAAACAGACCGCTCCTTCAAGGCAATGGTCTACCTTACCGCAGCAGTCATCAATTCACGATGAATCTCAACAAGCCCTGAACAAAAAGAAGCAAAAAAACATTATTAATCTGG
>JAQNCU010000325.1 GCA_029077775.1 Acidocella sp.
AGCAAATTCTCAGGCTTCGCGCTATGGAATTTCGCGCTGGAAGGCTTCACGAGTTTCTCGACCGTGCCGCTTAAAATCTGGACCTACCTGGGCGCGGCGGGTGCCATCGTCACCTTCATGTACGCGGTTTATATCATTATCCGCACCATCATCAACGGCATCAGCGTGCCGGGTTACGCCTCGCTTCTCGTCGCCGTCTTGTTTTTCGGCAGCGTCCAGCTCATGAGCATTGGGCTACTCGGCGAGTATATCGGGCGCATCTACCTGGAGACCAAACAACGCCCGACCTATCTCATCCGCAAAATCCATCGCGGCCCGCGCGACGATTGACCGCCTTGTTTCTCTATCCGGGGCTTCGTGTGATACATATCACCCAAGCATCTGCGGCACGTTTTTCGGGGGCGGGATCATGCGCGTGACGGTTGTTCAAATGTCGCCGGGCGCGGACAAGGCGGCCAACATCGCCCAGGCCCGCACCCTGATCGAATCGGCTCTGTCCGCCCAACCGGCTGACCTGGTCGCCCTGCCTGAAATTTGGACCTGCCTTGGCGGCAACCGGGATACCAAATTCGCCGCCGCCGAGACCCTGCCCCAACCCGGCGAGCCCGGCGGTCCGGCGTATGAATTTCTGCGCGGCATTGCCACGTCCCACAAAACCCACGTGCATGGCGGCTCCATGGGAGAGCTTGCCGGTGACCGGCTTTTCAACACCAGCGTGGTCTTTAACCCTGACGGGACAGAAATCGCGCGTTACCGCAAAATCCATCTCTTTGACACCATCGCCCCAGACGGACAGGGCTATCATGAAAGTGCAACCTACGGGGCCGGGTCTGAAATCGTCACCTGTACCGTGGCGGGCCTCAAGCTGGGTCTGGCGATTTGTTACGATGTGCGCTTCCCCGAGCTTTTCCTCGCCCTGCGCCAACAGCATGTCGATCTGATCATGCTGCCCGCCGCTTTCACGCTGGCCACCGGCAAAGACCATTGGGAGGTGCTTTTGCGCGCCCGCGCCATTGAAACCCAGACATGGTTCGCCGCCCCGGCCTGTACCGGCACGCATATCGATGCCGACGGCGCGCCCCGGCACACTTACGGCCATTCCATGATCGTCGACCCCTGGGGCCATGTGGTGGCCCGCGCCTCCGACGGCCCGGGCTGGGCGTCATCGGTCATCGACCGCAGCTACATGGCCCGCATCCGCGCAAATATGCCCGTTCTCGCGCATCGACGCTGAGTGCACACATGAAAATTGCCTTCATCGCCGCGCGGACTGACATCGCCACCCAGGCCCGCGCCAAACTCATCGCCATGTATGGTGATTGCGACCCGGATGACGCCGCCATCATCGTGGCCTTGGGCGGTGACGGCGTCATGCTCGAATGTCTGCACCGCGTTTTGGGCCGGAACAAGCCGGTTTATGGCATGAATTGCGGCTCCGTCGGGTTCCTGATGAATGAGTATCTCGAACCCGGCCTGCCTGAGCGCATCGCCCGCGCCCAACCCAGCCATCTGCACCCGCTGCGGATGCACGCCATCACGGCTTTCGGCGCGGTCGAGGAAGCCTTCGCCATCAACGAGGTCTCGCTGCTCCGCCAGTTACGCCAGGCCGCCAAAATCCGCATCCATGTCGATCATCGGGAGCGTCTGGCGGAACTCATCTGTGATGGCGTGCTGATCTCGACCCCGGCGGGCTCCACCGCCTATAACCTATCCGCACACGGGCCGATTATTCCGCTGACCGCGAATTTATTGCCGCTGACCCCCATCTCCGCCTTTCGCCCGCGCCGCTGGCGGGGGGCCTTGCTGCCATCCACGGTCGATGTGCTGTTCGAGATATTGGAGCCAGATAAACGCCCCGTGGCCGCTGTGGCGGATTTTACGGAAGTCCGGGACGTCGTTTCCGTCGCGGTCGCCGAGGACAGGAGCATCACCGCCACCGTTCTGTTCGACCCCGACCGCGCCTTGTCGGAACGCATCATCACCGAGCAATTCACCGTATAATCAGGAAACTTCGATCTGCCCCGCCATTTCCGGCGCCATGAGCGCGCTTGCCTCCTTCAGCCCCACGCCGGTCAGCTTGCGGCGCAGCGATTCACGCATCAACCAGGCGAGCATATCCGCGGCCCCCTCATAGGATAACCCGCCTTGGGTGTGGATGTTCGAAATGCAGTTGCGCGCCGAATCCCGTACGCCGCGCTTTGGCGCATAGGTCAGGTAAATGCCGAGACTATCGGCAATGGTCAGCCCCGGGCGCTCGCCGATCAAAATCGCGCAAAGCTTCGCCCCCAGCGCCTCGCCGATATCATCGCCGATCGCCACCCGCGCCTGCCGGGCGATCACCACCGGCGCGATTTTAAAGCCATTCAGCCGGGCCAAGGCGGCCGTGAGCATCGGCACGGCATGGTGTGCCACCGCCGTGGCGGAAAGCCCATCCGCGATCACGAAGACCACATCGTAATCCCCCGGCGTCAGCGCCTTTGTGTCATCGGGCGATAATTGCCGGCCAAGGTCGGGGCGGCGCAGATAAATCTCGCGGTTGCTGGCGGCACTCTGCACGATAATCGCGCCGGGCCATTGTGCCGCCAAAGCCTGTGTGTCGAGGCTGGTATGCACGGCATCGCGCGCCTTGGCGTGGGCGAACTGAAACGCCAGCACATCGCCGATGGCCATGGCATCGCCCACCCGCCCCAGCCCGATGCGCGCGCGCGTCGCCCGGCGCAGTTCCGCCCACATATCGCCCGCAACCTCAGGCGGCGTCACGATGATCGCCAATCAGCCGCCGCAGGGCGGCATTTTGCGGCCCCGGCATGCGCATCCGCCCGGCATGGTCCACCATATCCATCCGCTCCAGCCACGCTTCGAATTCCGGTGCCGGGCGCACCCCGAAATTCGCGCGCAGATACAAAATATCGTGGTATGAAAGCGATTGATAATTCAGCATCACATCATCCGCCCCCGGCACGGTGATGACGAAATTCACCCCCGCCACGGTCAGCAACGTCATCAGCGTATCCATGTCGTCCTGGTCGGCTTCGGCATGGTTGGTATAGCAAACGTCACAGCCCATCGGCACGCCCAGCAGCTTGCCGCAAAAATGGTCCTCCAGCCCGGCGCGGATGATCTGCTTGCCGTCATAGAGATATTCCGGCCCGATAAACCCCACCACCGTATTGACCAGCAAGGGCCCAAACGCCCGCGCCACGGCATAGGCCCTGGTCTCGATGGTCTGCTGGTCCACGCCGAAATGCGCCTCGGCTGACAGCGCCGCGCCCTGGCCGGTCTCAAAATACATCACATCCTGCCCGATGCTGCCCCGGTTTAGCGCCCGCGCCGCCGCTCGCGCCTCGCCCAGAATGTTGAGGTTGATCCCGAACCCGGCATTCGCCGCCTCAGATCCGGCGATGGACTGAAACACCAGATCCATCGCCCCACCGGCGTTCATCACCTCGATTGCGTTGGTCACATGCGTCAGCACACAGGTCTGGGTGGGAATGTCATAGCGCGCGCGCAACTGGTCCAGCATATCGAGCAGTGACAGGCAGTTTTGTACATTATCGGTCGCCGGGTTGATCCCGATGACGGCATCCCCCGCGCCATATAATAATCCGTCCAGGGTCGAGGCGGCGATGCCGCGCAGATCATCGGTCGGGTGGTTTGGCTGCAACCGGGTTGAGAGCCGCCCCGCCAGCCCCATGGTGTTGCGGAACTTGGTCACCACCCGGCATTTGCGCGCCACCGCGATG
>JAQNCU010000326.1 GCA_029077775.1 Acidocella sp.
GCCGGATGGCGGGAAATTCGGAATCGCCATCTATCGTGATGGTCACCTGTTCGGGAACGGGAATTGGTGCCGCCGTTTCAACCAACACGCCATAACTTGACTCGTCAAATATGAGACAGTCAACTGTCGAGTGACCAAGACCAAAACTGATCTGTCCGCGCTTCAACACACGGTGACGCCTGGTACGGCGTTGATCGGAACTCATTTGTTCGGCGGGTTGGTTCGACAATCGAAAAATCTCCCATTTCACGCAGCCGAAAAACCGGCACTAACCGTCGAGTTGCTACAAAGCACAGCCAAGCGAAGATGGCTTATGCGCCGCTCTGAACCCGATATTAGAGTCTGTTTGCCCTTTAAAAGAGATAATTTTGCTGTTAAGGCACAAAATTACCCTTAGTTAAGAACATTAAATTTAGTCACGATTATAACGATTACATAATGAATAATTTGAATCTCTGCAAGAAAAACATTTCGATTTAATACCAATCAATGCGGAGCATGACTCATCGCTGGAGCCGGTTGCAGGCTGTGCACCGCCCGGGCTCAGCAACGTTGTGGCAGATCCGGTGCCGGTCGTTCAGCGTAATTTTGCGAAATTTGCGGCGCCATATTGTGGCGCCGATATCGTGGTGCCAACCGCGGTGATATGGGGCTGTGGCGCGGGCGCGGAACGGGTATCTGTGAACATCGACTCGATATTGAGCACGCAGGCGGCCACCTTGTCGTCAGCGAGCCGATAATAGACTTGTTTTGCCACCCTGCGGGTCTGTACCAGGCCCGCGTTGCGCAGCGCGGCAAGTTGCTGGCTTAGGGCTGGCTGCCCGATATTGGTGGCGGCGTCGATCTCACCGACCGTGTGCTCGCTTTCCAGAAGATGAGACAGGATCATTAGCCGCTGCGGCTGTGCGTAGATTTTCAGTTTCTCGGCAGCGGTGACCGCCGAATCACGGGATTGATAGATCGGGGTCACAGGTCGGCTCGGCGCTGGCAGAACCATGTGGGCGATGAGAAATCTTGCGTCTGTCCGGCGGGAAGTAGCAAATCATCGCCGGGTCTCCAGCCTTCAGGCGTCAGGCAGGTCCCGCTCGCCGTTCGCTTCAACGCCGCCGCCAGACGCAACATCTCGTCTACCGACCGACCTATAGTCATCGGATACCAGTTCATGGCACGGACGATACCCGCCGGATCAATGAAATAAGTGGCGCGTATGGCAGCTGAATCCAGAGCGGCATCATCCAGCATACCATAGGCCCTTGCGATCGCCATCGAGGGATCTTCAACGATCGGGAATGTGACAGAGACCCCAAAGCCCTCATAAATGGCGCGTAGCCAGCCGATGTGGGCGAAAAGACTGTCGACCGACAAACCGAGCAGCGCATAATCCAGGGCCTCGAATGCTTCGGCAGCGCGGGCGATGGCGATAAACTCTGTCGTGCAGACAGGTGTGAAATCCGCCGGATGAGAGAAGAATATCAGCCATTTCCCCAAATATTGGTCCAGGCTTATGTCGCCTTGCGTCGTTCTGGCCCGAAACACCGGGGCTTTATCGCCGATCCGCAGGGCGCGAGGAGATGAGGTGTCAGAATTTAACATCATAATCTCGAAGTATTATTCATCGATTCAACTTGCAATCGGTTCGGGCGATGATCGCTTACATAAATTCCTTAAATGTTAAAAGATGCGATAGACGCCGACCAGCTTTAGTGCAGAAATACGCTGGCCAGCGCGAGCAATAGGGCGGGCGGCATCACAAGGACTCCGAGCTTCAGAAATGTCCAGCCATCAACACTCAATCCTTCCCGCCGCAGTGCAGACAGCCACAAAATGGTGGCAAGTGACCCGGTGACCGAGAGATTGGGCCCGATATCCACCCCGATCAGCACTGCGTTGACCACAGGAATTGGGCTGCTGGCCGCCGTTACGGCGGTGCCTGCGATCAGCCCGGCGGGGAGGTTGTTCATCAGGTTCCCCGCAATCGCGATAATGCCGCCCGCACCCCACGCTGCCGCGCGGGGATTTTGTAGGGCTTCCGCATGCAGGGCGTGGCTGATCATCAAAATCAGCCCGCTGCTTTGCAAAGCTTCTACGAGTACGAACAAGCCCCCGACGAGGGGTAGAACACCCCATGAGATCCCGCTTAACGTCTCCCAAGGGGGGCATTTGCCAGCTATGAGGACGATCATTGCCGTGCCCATACCGGCCAGCATGGTCGGCAGACCTAGCTTTATGTTAAGCGCCGACGCGGTAATGAGAAGTACAGCGGCGGCGGCAATCCCACACGCCGCCATCCGCCCGCTGGCCGTGAGAGGTGGAATTTCGGTGTCGGACGCGATCGGCTGATCCAAGGCGGCACGCTGGCTCCAGCGAAGCACAATGAAAGTGGCGGCAATTGAGAGTGCGGAAGGCAGCAGGAACCGTGCCAGCCAGACGGTCAATGGCGGCATCTGGCTGTGATAAATCACCAGATTGGCGGGGTTCGAAATTGGCAGCACGAAAGATGCGGCGTTGGCGATGAAGGCACAGACAAATAGATACGGGAGCGGATTTTCTGCTTTGGCGGCTTTCACGGCGGCGGCTACGGCGGGTGTGAGCACCACCGCGGTGGCATCGTTCGAAAGAAAGACCGTCACAATAACGCCAACCGCATAAATCAGCCAAAATAATCGCTTGGCTGAACCCCGGGCGCGCCTTGTGGCATGGGCGGCCAGCCAATCGAAAAGCCCTTGCCGCCGCGCTGTCTCTGCCAGCAGCATCATGCCCACGAGAAACAAATAGACGTCAACGCCCTTGAGAATGCCACGCCAGGCTGTTTCTGGTGTGATCAGCCCGAGCAGCACCAATAACCCCGCCCCGCCCCCCGCCCAGATCGCCGCCGGCAGATGAAAGGGCCGAATAATCACGCAAGCGATGGTTACAGCCGCAATGGCCCAGATGAAAAAATCAGCCACTATTTCAATATTTCAATATTTCGCTATTTCAATATTTCACGATTTACTGGCGAGCCATCGCGTCATCATGAAACTAGTTCCCGGCCATGAAATCACTGACTTATTGGCAGATGGGTGATCGCGTCAACCGCTGTCATGTTGGGCGCCGAGCCGATCAAGGCGCAGGCGTTGGCGGTTATCGGATAGCCGGCGCGCAGCCATCAGGGCGGTGCCGGTCGCGGTCAGGCCGCTTGCCCCCGCCAACAGGAACATAAGCAGGATCTGATATTTTACGGCTTCCAACGGGTCCATCCCGGCGAGGATCTGTCCAGTCATCGTGCCGGGCAGCGTAATAATACCCGCTGCTGACATCTGGTTGATAATAGGCACCATGCCGCGCCGTGCCGCGCCACGGACCAGCGGGCGGATGGCCGTATGATAGGTTTCACCCAGTGCCAATTGCGCCTCGATCGTTGGGCGCTCATGCATAACGGCCTCCACCATGCCGTCTAGTGAGAGACTTCCGGCGTTCAGAACACTGCCCAGAATGATCCCGGCGAGCGGGATTGCGTAATGCGGGTTCCACCAGGGGTGAGGTTGGATCGCGGTCAGCAGCGCCAGCCCGACGGTGATGGATGTGGCCGCACCAACCACGGCACCGGCAATGGCATAATTCCCAAATCGGGCGAATTGGCGCGGCCGCCGGGCGGCCATTTCACGCGCGGCGATAAGGCCCATCAGCACCACAATCAGTAATGTGACCCCAGGTGAGCGCAGCGCGAACACCGCCC
>JAQNCU010000327.1 GCA_029077775.1 Acidocella sp.
GCATTTGCTGCGCAGCATGGCCCCGGTGCTGGTGGTCAATGGCACGTTCATGGTGGGGGATTCGGTGTTCGCGCTCTCGGCGCTCAGCTTCCTCGGGCTCGGTGTGCAACCGCCGCAGGTAAGCTGGGGCAGCCTGTTGCAGGATGCGCTGGACATCATCGCGCTCGACCCGTGGTGGCTGATTATCCCGCCGGGCCTGCTGGTCTTCGGCTCGCTCATCGCCGCCTCGCTCACCGGGCAGGGGTTGTTACAGCGTTGGGGGGACCGCCGATGAGCAATGTGCTGGATATCAAGGGGCTCTCGGTGGCGCTCAAGCGTGGCGGGCGCAACATCAACATCCTGGACGACCTCAACCTGTCGGTGAAATCCGGGGAGATGATGGCCCTGGTGGGGGAGAGCGGGTCGGGTAAGACCATCGCGGCGCTCTCGGTCATGCGGCTGCTGCCGCGCGGGGCGGCGGTGACCGGTGAGATCATGCTGGGGGACAAAAACCTGGTCACGCTGGATGAACCCGCGATGCGCAAGGTGCGTGGGCGTGAGGCGGGGATGGTGTTCCAGAACCCGCTGGCGGCACTCAACCCATCCCGCACGGTGGCCAGCCAGATCGGCGAGGCATGGTTGGTGCATCAGGGCGGCAGTGCCCGCGCGGCACGCGCCCGGGCGCTGGAATTGCTGGGCGAGGTGGGTATCCCCGACCCGGCGAAGCGGCTGGATGATTATCCGCATCAATTCTCGGGCGGGATGCGCCAGCGTGTGATGATCGCCATCGCGCTCGCATGTTCGCCCAAATTGCTGATCGCGGATGAGCCGACCACCGGGCTGGACCCGTTGATCGCCAGGCAGATTATGGCGTTGATCGCGCGGCTGCGGCGGGAGCATGAGATGGGTGTGCTGTTCGTGACCCATGATCTCTCGGTGGTCGAGGAACATGCCGATAGCGTGCATGTGCTTTATGCCGGGCGGTCGGTGGAATGGGGGCCGTCTAAGGCGTTTTTCGGCCACCCGAGGCACCCGTATAGCGAGGCGCTGCTGGGCTCGGTCGCACGTGTGGGGCAGGCGCGGTTGCAGAGCATTCCGGGCAATCTGCCGGAGCCGGAGACGAGGCCCGGCGGCTGCCGGTTCGCGCCGCGCTGCGATTATGCCAAGCCCGCCTGTGGGGCCGCCTATCCGCCCGCCATACCGGGTGGAACACTGGCGGCGTGCGTGTCCCCGCTGCCGGTGAAGGAAGATGCCGGGGTGGCACAGAATGGGGCTGTAAAAGCCGCGCGAAATTTCCAGCCCCAGCTTGAAGTGGGCGGCTTGGAGGTGCGGTATAAGGGGAATGGCGGCTGGTTCGGCGCGGCGCAGACACTGCCGCCGTCATTGACCGAGGTAGCGTTCACCCTGGGGCGTGGGGAGTGTCTGGGCGTGGTGGGTGAATCCGGGTCTGGTAAATCCACACTTGGGCGCGCGGTTTTGCAGATGGTGGAGTATTCCGGGTCGGTGATTCTGGATGGTATTGATGTGACGGCATCCCGGGGTGCCGCGCGGCGGGGCTTGCGCCGCAAATTGCAGGTGGTGTTCCAAGACCCTCGCGAATCAATGAATCCGCGTATTCGGATCGGCGATATCATCGCTGAGCCGTTGCGTCTGAGGGGCGGGATCAGCCGCGCCGCACAGCGCGCGCAGGTGGACAGCCTGCTTGGGCGTGTGGGGCTGAACCCGGAAATGGCGGCGTTGCTGCCGGGCTCGGTCTCTGGCGGGCAGGCGCAGCGTATCGCCATCGCGCGGGCGCTGGCGGCTGAGCCCGAGGTGATCGTGCTCGATGAACCAACCTCCAGCCTCGATGTCTCCACCCAGGCGATGTTATTGAATTTGTTGAAGGATTTGGCCGTGGGGTCCGGGCTTTCATATATCCTCATCAGCCACGATTTCGCGGTGGTGAGCTACATGGCGGATAAGATCGCGGTGCTGAATGCCGGGCGAATTGTGGAAATGGGGGAAACGTCGCGGCTGATCGCAGCACCGCAGCATAAATACACCGCGGCGTTGATAGGGGCGGCACCGCAGTTACAGGGTAAGATCTAACCCGCACCTAGAGCGCGATGACTCTAGGTCCGCTCGTTTTGCGAGCGAACCTGGAGTCTGAATCGCCCTCTAGATATTTCGGTAGAGCCGGATTCAGATCCTTGATCGGATCGCAGAGCGATTCGACCAAGGATCATCCAGGTCTGGCGAGCGCGCCAAAAAACAAGTTTATTCGGCGGCGACAGCTTGCCGGGCCGGGTAGTCGGTATAGCCTGTGGCACCCTCGGCATAGAAGGTTGCCGGGTTGGGTGCGTTCAGGTCGCTGCCTGCGGCGAAGCGTGTCACCAGGTCGGGGTTGGCGATGTATAATTTGCCCCAGGCGATGGCATCGGCCTCACCGGCGTCGAGCGCCTCCTGGGCTGATGCCAGGGTGAAGCCCTCATTGGCGATATAGACGCCGCCAAAGGCTTTTTTGAGCTGCGGGCCGATCCAGTCGGCGGCCTTGTGTTCGCGGGCGCAGATGAAGGCGAGGCCGCGTTCACCCAATTCACGGGCGACATACGTAAACGTGCCGAGACGGTCTGAATCGCCCATCGAATGGCTGTCCATGCGCGGGGCGAGATGCATACCGACCTGCCCGGGCTCCCAGACCGAGAGCACGGCGTCGGTCGCTTCAAGCATCAGGCGGGCGCGGTTCTGGATGCTGCCGCCGTAATTATCGTCGCGATGGTTGGAGCCATCCTGTAGGAACTGGTCCAGCAGGTAGCCATTGGCGCCGTGCAGCTCCACACCGTCGAACCCGGCCATCTGGGCGTTCATCGCGGCCTTGCGATAGGCTTCGACCACGCCCGGGATCTCAGATGTCGCCAGCGCGCGGGGGGTAACGTAGGCCTGTTGCGGGCGGACCAGGCTGACATGGCCCGTGGGCGCGATGGGGCTGGGGGCGACCGGCAATTCGCCGTTCAAAAATAACGGTGCTGAGACGCGACCGACATGCCAGAGTTGGGCGAAAATGCGCCCGCCCGCTTTATGCACGGCGCTGGTGACCAGCTTCCAGCCTTGTACCTGTTCCTCGGACCACAGGCCGGGGGTGTCGGCATAGCCCACGCCCATCGGGCTGACCGATGTGGCTTCGGAGATGATCAGCCCGGCACTGGCGCGCTGGACGTAATAATCCGCCATGAGCTTGTTGGGCACACGGACCGACCCGGCGCGGGCGCGGGTGAGCGGGGCCATAATGATGCGGTTGGGCAGCGTGATATTGCCGAGTTTCAGCGGGTCGAACAGATTTGGCATAAGTGACGGTCCTTTTGAGAAATGGTGATGGTGGCTACAGTGATTGGCCGAGATGCTGGAGAAAGGCGCTGATCGCACCCTCGTCGCGTTTGTAGAAAATCCATTGGCCGACACGCCGGGAGGTGATCAGCCCGGCATGTTGCAAAATGGCCAGATGCGCCGAGATGGTCGATTGCGACAGGCCGCAACCGACATCGATACGCCCCGCACACACCCCGAGATCGTAGGAATGTTCCTGGCCGGGGAAGTTGGCCGCAGGGTCTTTCATGCGTGCCAGGATTTTCCGGCGCACCGGGTTCGACAGCGCCTTCAGCGCCTCGTCGAAATCCGGGATGGTGTCGGCATGTATCGTCATACAACGATATATAGATCGATCATTGACGATATACAGCCCCGCATACGGCGATTTAAA
>JAQNCU010000012.1 GCA_029077775.1 Acidocella sp.
CCTGGCACCGCGCTTGTCAGCAATGATATCGCACCAGCCTGAACATTTCCCGCCAAACCGGGAATCTGCGCTACCACCGTCGCTGTCACCGCGCTAACGCCCGCTGGCAGAGCATATCCATTGGCCACGGCGTCGAAGGCGGCATTGCTCACATCCCCAGTCACGGTAAATACCTGTGAATTTCCTGGTATAGCCACGTCCGTGCCCACCGGGATCACCGCAGCGATCGTTGGGGAAAACCGTGAAAACACCACCTGTCCGGTTGCCGCCACAGCGGGCAACCTCACAAACCCAAAATCCGCGCCAAAACTATCCGCATCCGCGCCAGCACTAGTTGCCAGCCTCGTCGTCGCCAACGCCTGAACAATCAAATATTGCAACCACAAAGCTACCGAGGCATTAGCCTCCAAAATTGCCCGCAGCACAGATCCCACGGTCAGATCAACCAAGCCTTGCGTCGTGCCCTGCACAGCCGCGGCCATACCCTCCATCAGGGTCGAAAAATTCTGCAATGTTAATTTCATGTGACCCTACAGGCTGATTGCCAAAAGCGTTTTCTGACCATTGGATGAATTCGTATAGTGAACTGACAGCGCGAGCATGCCATCATCCCCTGCGACAACGCTCACAACCGGTGCCGGGTCCCTCGCCACAGCAGGCTCACGCATCATCTGCGCCCGCGTGATCCCGGATATGATCGATGGCGCTCCAGCGCGGCCCACGAACTGCGCCAACCCTGCACCGTAATTCAGTTGCCAGATATAATCGCCGGGATTAGTCAGCAATCGTCGCAACACACGTTGCTGCGTCAATATTTGTTGCCCTGCCGTCAACAAATCACCGGTTGGTCCCACCGCCAAATCACCACCGAATTGCAACGCCAGATCCACCATCACACCTGCACCGTAGCCAAACCGGTCTCACCTCCCGATAGTACAACATGCACATGTCCATCATACGCGGCGCGGAGCCCCGCCAGCGACCCATGCGCACCGCCCTGGTCTGAGATATCGCCGCTCACCATCAAATTCCCCGCAATGTTCACCGTTTGCGCCTGCAACGTGATGGTGCCGTCATTATGCAATTTAAAATAACTTCCGGTCTGATGCTGTAACCAAACCTCACCGGCGGGCGCTGCCATAGGCTGATCAACAGCCGACCAAACAGCGCCTATAACCACGCCCTGCTCAGCGTCTCCCTCCTGCGCAAGCACCACGACCTGCGCCCCTGGCACCACCGGCGCCGCCATCCCCCACCCCGGCCCCACCCAGGCCGACATCACAGGCAACCAGCCACTCAAAACATTTTCAGGCTGTATCAAAACCCGCGCGGCATAGCTCGAAGGGTCAAAACTCGTCACCAGACCAAAGCGTAAAACACCAGCCATGCCATCCAACCCGTTGGCACGCGCCTTCACGAGATTCCACATCGTCTCCATAGATGGCCCCTATCCATGACTGAAAAAATATTGCAAGCCAGGAGCAACGCCAAATGCGGCGAAAGCACGCCCACTCATCCAATTGCATAGGCCCGGATCATCTGCACAAAACCAGACCGCACATTTAATCGCCGCGTTACCATCGCAATGTCATAGCTCTGATCGAACTTTGAGTTGGTTCCACTTAGAACCATCTCCATTCCTGGCGACAAAACCATTTCGGCGGGCATCCGCCCCTCCAAAACCATCCCATGGCGCGCCAGCGTTGCCAGCTCGGCCATCGCCACCCGTTCCGCGCGATCCTGGGTAAGATTGGGCCGCACCATCACCCTTGTCGCTCCACCATCACCCGCATGCGCCGAACACACTGCCTTGTTTCGTGTACTCCACGATCTCACCGTCAGTCCCGTCGGCAAGCTCGCTGCCACATCAAACGACAAATCGGTAAAATCAGCCGCCGACAAAAACACTGGCCCACCACTCACCGGCGGTCCGAAATTCAACACCCGGCCCGTTACCGACACATCAAACCCTTCGGCCCACGCCAATTCCACCAGCAAACCCCACTCGGTCGTGGCGCGGGCATGTTGCCCCATCGCCACGCGGGCATGGGCCAATTCATAATATTGCCCCACCACCGCGCTGGTCGACGTCACGTTTGCAACAAGGTTATGGCGCTGCGCAATCAGTGTCGCAATCTGGCTTGCCGTCTGGTTTACAAAACTCTCTGAAACCTGTGTATCCACCAATAAACAAGACAAATCCCGACCACTTAAAACCGCGATTCGCTCTGCCACTTTAATCTGCACATTATCGACCTGGCCAACCAAAAGGGTGCCAAACCCAAAACCACCGATTGCCGCCTCGATTGTGATCACCTGCAAACCAAAACCCGCGAAATCATCGATACCAGTATTCGCCGCCGCATCCAGCGCAAAACTTACACAAAACCGGTCCGCCTCGAAGAATCCATTGGCGTTAATCTCCATCGAGACAGGGCCAGGTATAACCATCCCTGGAACGCTGATACGCAGTTGCGGTCTTTCATACGGCAACACCACCTCCCGCGGTCAGATCTATGGGCGGAATAACCAGCACAACCACACCCTCCAGCACCGGATCAGTCAACCCATTGGCCTGCGCGATCCGGATCCATTGGGTCGCATCCAACAAATATTGCGCCGCCAAGGTGAACAGATCACCACCCGCCACGGTTATAATCTGTGAATTCATGGCAAGATCCCCGCTAAATTCGCAACACCCCGGTTGACATACGGGCTCATTCCCGCCAGTGCCGCAAGCGTCGATGCCGCGCCAACCGCAACCTCAATATTGGCAACCCCGTTGCCCGCATCGGTCAGCGAATTTATCTCAGCGCCGGCATAGGCCAAATTGCCACCGCTGGTCACAATCGCACTCTGAACGATGCCCTGAAAGGCGTTCAGGACCGTAATATTCGCTGATTGCAGTGCGCTCGTATCGACATTTGCTTGCACACCAAACACCGCCGCGGCGGCCAAATCACTTGCCACCAAACCAGATGCCAACGGCTCAATCATCGCCAATCGTTCCGCAGGATCGTCAACCACAACACATGTCAACGTAAACGGAATCAAACTCGTCTTATGATAAGCCGCGGAAAATTTCGAGATGACGACAATATAGAAAAACCGATCCCAGCCAAGCGGCACAGCAGCACCTGAAACCCGCATAGCATCCAAAAGCTGCGCACGTTCCACGGCGTCGGCACCCGAGAATATCCCCGAGAATGAGATCGCATCATCATCGAACCCAAGCGCATTCACAACCCTGCCGCCACCTAGCAATTGCTGCCCCGATAATCTCTGCGCGCCGCCGAACGCAATCGCTTCGGGCACCTCCATGTCGCGGAACGAGACGCCACCCAAGGTCAGCATAATGTCGTTCATCAGACATCCCTCACAATCCATCACTCCATCTGAGCGTTTTCCAGTCGAAGCTCAGCCCATCCAGGCGGCCGAAAATAATCACATACGCCATTCGCTCACACGTGGGCAGACTGAACGCCACATCATAGGGCACCCCGCATCGCACAAGATACAAACAATCCGTTAATGCCGGGTGCCGTGTCAGTTTCCCGCCATGGCCAGTTCGTGGGCGTCACCGGGTCCGCTGATAAGTACCCCAATGGCCTCAATCATCTCCATCCCGATCTTTTCGAGAACCTGCTCCACCGCCGCCTCACTCTGCGGAAACGGCACAGGAACTTCGTCAATCATCGCCACGGCCGCCGCCACCATGGCGCCATGCATATACGCGGGGTTCACCGATAATGCGGGGCCTAATATTTTAAACAGCCGCATCTGCACCGCAACCCCCACATCCCGCAACATAATCCGCCGTCCAGTACGGTCCGTGATCACTTCACTCATGACATGCTCGCCCGGCTGGAGGC
The DNA here is from genome assembly GCA_029077775.1 of Acidocella sp. Lineage (GTDB taxonomy): Bacteria > Pseudomonadota > Alphaproteobacteria > Acetobacterales > Acetobacteraceae > Acidocella. The sequence goes on from JAQNCU010000012.1 coordinate 3,873, forward strand.
ATAAAAGCCGAGTTTTTGTTCCACCGGCGCATCCCCTTTGTACAGCCCGGCCGATATCAACTTGAACACGACCCCGCTAAATTGATATGTGGAAACTGATCCATCCGGTTCGTTAACATATTGATACAAGCTCCCAACACCAATCGGCTGCCCGGCCAGATACGCCGCCTCGATCTGCGCGATAAAATCATCCACAGCCGAAGACCCCCGATCCAGAGCAAAACTTCCATTCCACCCCTTCGGCAGCTCCGCAGCCAATTGCACACCATCCAACCGGTCCACGCGTACGGCCTGCGTCACCTGTTGCGCGTCAAAGGCGGTCACATGCGCCAGATCAATCCGTCCAAAGGGACCAATCACCACGATCTGGCAATCGCTGCCAATTGAAAACGTATTATACGGCATCCATTTACCCCATTAATTTAAGGTTGAAGCGCTCTGTACACTTACCTGCACAGTCTGCCCGCCTTGCACATTGACAATGAATTTTTCGTTGATCGCCTGATACTGAATTTGCACATCCGCCTGCACATACCCCAATGCCGTTCGGCTTTGCGGGTTGTTGGTGGCATCACACACCACAGCAAAAGGCAGCGCACTCCCCGTTCGCCCCAACAATCCCTGCCCGAGTAAGCCGTTCAAATATGACAGCAAAGTCGCACGTATGTTCTGGAACAATGTTGCGGTCACCAACTGGCCAACATACACCCCCATACCGTGCGATAACGTCGCCGCAATGTAATTCGTCATCCGCGTATAGTTGTCGCCGTTTATCGCGGCATTAGACGATGAGTTATGCCCGCATCGCACACCCCAGAACGCGCCGCCGGGCTGCGGGTTGGCAATCACGTCGATCCCGGCACCAAACAAGGTCGCAAGGTCCGCCGCGGCATAGGTGGTCGCCGTACCACCACCCGGCTGACCAGATTTCTGGGTACCGATCACACCATAAAGCGGCTTGTTCAATGACGATTGTTCCGGCGATAAATTCGCCAATCTCCCCGCCACAAACCCCTGCGGTGACACCAAACGAGTCACTCCGTTTGCCTGATCCGCCCAATAGATCCAATCGCCGAACATCAACTTGGCACCGTAATTATCGAGCCCTGCTTGTGCCTTTACCGTGATCGCATCGGCAATGCTATCGCCTGCGGGCCCGGTCAAAATCATATACACACTTTCAGACAAACCAAACCCGGCTTGCACGCTCCACTGGCTCGCATCATCGGCATCCGCCAACAGCGCAAGCGCGCAGCCCTGGCCGCGCAACGCATACATACCCAGTCGCGGCAGCGTGTCGACGCCGATCAAACTCGCAACCGTCACGCTGTTCGCGCCATCACTGCCAGGGCTGCCTGAACTGAATGAAAATACCCCCACCAAAGGCTCGGAACTGGCTGAGAGAACACTCGCCACCACAAGCCGTGATGGCCCACGCAAAACGCCATTGCCATCATTCAAAGCATTCGCAAGATTAACCCAAAAACTGGCACCACTACCGGCGATATTATCGTAAATCTCCGGCGTCTGCCCGGGTAACGCCACGGTCACGCGCCACGTGCTGGCCGCTGATCCCGGGGAAAATGCCACGCTGATATTATTCCCAAGGCTCCCGGTATAAACCGCCGTCAACAACACACCACCCAGAATGGTAAGCGACGCCGCTACATCCGTGCCATCCGTCGCGCGAATACAAACAAAATTTGCCGCCCCCTGCTGCACAGCGGTCGCCACCTGGGTGCCCATGTCATATTTACGCGCCATCACCGGGCCAAATCCTGATGCGTAGTCGGACATATTGCCAACCACCACCGGCTCACCCACAGGCCCCCAGCTCGCCGTACCCACCACGCCCAAAACATCCGTGGGCACACCGTTCAAAAGCAATATCTGCGGCGGCACAATCTGAACATACAAATCCGGCACAATCAGCGCCGTGGTATTAATCGCCCCTTGTTGCACAATCGGCATTACCCACTACCCTCCCTTCGCCATAATCCGGACCACAAAGCTCGCCTGCGGCCCCGCCAATATCCGTTCGATTATGGTACCGTCTGTGATCAGGTCGCCCCGCCGATAGCCCGCGAATGGTTTAAGTACGACAAGTTGAAACCTCATGTTCCCGCCTTCAAAAATTTATCGGTTGATCTCTTTGCTCATCCACGGTCATCACCATCGTGCCAAACAGCATTGCGGGCATCGTCTGGGCAATCGTCGTCGGGTACTCCACCTCGTAGCTCAACACGCGCCGATACAACGTCGCATCCGCTGCTTGGTCAGTCGCCGCACTGTTAAAAAATATCACACGTCCCCAAGACCCATCGGCAAGCGGCATGAAATTTATCCCGGCAATCACGCCATCAATCATGCGGGAACCCGCATCGCGCGTCACCGGATCAGGGCACCACAAACTTACATCAAACACCTGCACCTGGCGCCGCAGCTCCAACAGCGTCCCGGCCCCCGCCACAACCCGCGCCACCAACATCGTCGCCGCGGGAATGTCGACGCTCGAACCGGCATAAGTCACAATCCACCCTGCAGCACGCAGCATCACCGCAACATTACTCGCCACCGTCGGCGCCGTGTCATTGCCCTGCACCGCATAGCTGAACATCGCGCCATCAATCAGAACACCAACCAACTGGCCACTCACGCAAATCCCGGAAACCTGTATCGTCGTCCCGTCAGCAACAACCACCAGGCCCGCCGCCACCGGCGTCACCGCCTCCCACCGCCGCGCATACCGGGTCACATTGCGCAGCGCCGTCGCCTTCGCCGCAACCGTCACATTCACAACCCCCGCGGCAAGATCAGCATCGAGAGACGTCGCAGACGGATACCCACGATAAACCCTGCACACCGCCTCAATCTGACAGGGCGCTCCAGCCCCTTGCGGATACAGCGCGTTCGCCACAATCGCTGCGAGCGCCGTCTCAACATCTGACTGGTCAGCCATCAGCTCACCGCCTGCACAAGGGAGAGCCGCCACACCGCATTCACCGTCTCAACCCCCACCACAACAAACCGCTCACCATTCCCATCGCTCAGAATGTCAGCCACATGCGGCACCACCGATGATATGGCGGGCAGCAGCGCCGTGAATCCAGGAACCTTCGTATCATCCGGCAATCCCGCACGGGTCCGGTCATCAATCCCCCCCACCAGTAAACTCGCGGGAAATCCCTCAACCAATGTCACCTCGGTGCCGGGCAGAATCGCGCCATAAGGGTTCAGTCCAGCCAGGGCGGGGGCTGCGGGCCGCAGCAAATTCACCACGGCATTCGTCATCACCACCAGCATCGGCTTCGGCGGCTCAATCATCGCCACAAATGCGGTACCCTCCGGTCCCACCAGATAATCCCCCATTTGCAAATAGCTCCAATCTGCCCAGGCCTGCCGATACGGCACGGCAAACGCACCCGTCCCCGCCACAGAGCCTCCAGGCAACACATAGGCCACCGCCAACCGCAAAAACCTATGCGCCGCATCAATGGGCATGGCACCCCCCAAAGGCCGGTAAGCGTCATGTACAAACCCCACACGCCGCGCCGCGCACCCGGCGCCATAGGCCAGCCGGTCCGCCAATCGGGTTCCGTCCATCTCACACCACCAATCTTATCCCGGCCGACACCAGCCCCGGCCCGGGCGGTATTCCCAGAAACCCGCATAACCTTTGCCGCCAACCATCGAGCAAATCCTGCCGGTCACGCACTTCATTTGCATTATGCGTCCAGGCGGCAGCCCCTTCGGTGTCCAAATTCTCGGTGGCTTGCGGCACCGCCGCCTCCAGCAGCGCCAACGTGCCGATATACTGTAACGTCACTGCCATCTCTGCAGGTGCGAGATTATCCATCCGGTATTCCAGCGTTCCATAGGCCTGAAAGAACCGCCAGGAGTTAAACCCCGCTGCCCCAGCCCCATAGGCGGGATATCCGCAAAACCGGCGGATATCCGTCTTCTGCGCATCCGTGAACCCCGCCACCCCCGCGCCGGACACTTAGTACGTGTCCCCATCACCCAGTGTGAAATAAACCGTGCCAGACCCACTCGCCAGCACAACCGCGGCGTGGCTGACAAACGGTCCGCCACCCACCAAAATCCGCCCTCCTGCAGGCACCGGCGTATCCGCCCCGGTCGCAGTCAACGCGGTTGCCCCGCCCAATCTGAAAAACGCCGTCGCGTTCGATGCATTATAAACCAGCACCGCCCCCCCGCCGCCCACAAGCCCGATTGTCGCCACACTGGTTGAGGCCGCGGCACTCGCCGTTCCCGCGGGCCTGAATGGTTGCGTTGCACCTGTAGACATCTATCAGCCTCCTAACCAATATGCTCGATCATCACAGCCCGTTTAAAACTCGCATTGGTCGCGGTTGGCACAATGTCCGGTGTGGTCGTCGTATCAGAGGGCGCACAAAACCCCCCAATCCAATACCAGCTCTGCGCGATGATCTGCTGCAGCCGGTCGATCGGCTCACGCGTCACCATCGCAACATTATCGATCACATTTACCAGGCTGTCCTTCGGCGCCACATCATCAGCCGCCATCCCGGCAAAATCACCTTCGATCAAGGCCCCCTGGCCACACACAATCGGCCGCCTTACATATAAATTCTGGATGCTGGGATGCACCTGCACATAGGCCTCTGTGGTCGTGATAAACCGCAAGCCGAGAAAATCGCTCACCATCCCCTGGCGAAATACCGGGTTCGACGATGTCGCACCCTGAAACAGCTGCTTGAAATCGGCGTCGGCAAAAAGCTGCCGCGCGGATACCGGGTCAAGATAACAATTATATACGCCATCAACCAAAGGCACCGCATTGCGCCGCAACAGCGCCACGGCATCCAGCAGACTCCCCATGGTCAACGTATCCGTCGCCTGCAACGCCGCCGTCGTATTGCGGCTTGCCGGCCGGATGATCGAACTCGCCGTCGCCGCCTGCACGGCACTTCCCAGCGCGCCATCCGCCCCGCTCACATTACCCGCGAACACCAGCTGCCCTGAAACCCCATTCGGCGCGGTCGACACATTCACCGCATCCGCCAGTGCGCCAATCACTGAATACAAATCACCACCGACCGTCGCCGCCAGCGGATATGCCGATGATACCGCCTGCTGCACCCCATTGATGAACACCGTCTGGAATCCTCGGATATCGTCAACCTGAATGTTGGTCCCAGGCGCCGCAAGGGCCAGCGTCACCCTTGTATTCCCGCCAAAATACGGCCCAAACAAAGCGTTGCGTGCCAATTCATCCAGGCTGCGCGCAGCCTGCTCGCCGTTGGTTGCGGCATTCTGCAAAAACTGGTTTGCGATGCCAACACGGCTCGTCACCATGTTCAAATCCTGGGTCGCCGCATAAAAATTTAGTGAAATGGTATATTGCTCAACGCCCCAATTGGTCGCGGTCAACCCGTTATCCAAATTCGTATTGCTCGCAGCCGCAAGCGGCGTCGTAACACTGGGCTTCAACCCCGCCCGCGTCTTGGTCAACGTCTCGCCAATCCCCACCGCAAACTCCTCGCGGTCAGCGATCAACCGGTACCCGAGCCTTGATTTCAGCGCGGTCTCAAACTCCCGCTCCAAAAATCCCTGCTGGATGATCGGCTGCAAAGCAATCGGAAAATTCTGTATGCTCACTGTTTGTTATCTCCAAAAATTCCACGTGTGTCAGATCTCAGGCACGCCTTATCATCGCCGCCGGAGCAAAACGGCGCGCGCCGCCATCCATTCATCATGCGTCAACTCATTTGCATGTCGTGTCCGCGCAGGCTCCGGGCGCGGCGGAGATGCCGCCGTCGATGACGATCCCCCACGACCAAACAACCACGGCTTATCCACGCGCAATTGCTCAAGCACGGCACCGGCATCGGCAATCTCACCCGCCTCGGTCATCTTGATCGCATCCATGTCCAACAGCCTCAGACCATCGAGATCAACCATCCCCCGGCGTATCGCCTCGGCTTTCAGCTCAGAGCGTATCAGCCGCTCGTCGCGCGCCACCCGCATCCGCCCAAGCTCCGCCTCGGCCGCCTCCGCCCGCTCCTGCCAATGCCCCGCACCATCATCCGCATCACTCATCAGTCATCCCCGTCGATCTGTTCGATTTCTCTTTCCACATCGAAAATATCATTCGCCTCCGCGAGTATTTTCACAGCCGATCGCTGTGATATCTGCCCTGCTTGGCTCAACACGGCCACAGCCTGCGCCTCTTTCAGCCTGTCATCCGGCGATAATGGATACCACCGCGGCCAACGCAGTTTTAATCGTGCATTTGCGTCGAGCGGACCAATCTCACATCCCAAAACCCGCAGGGGAAATATGGTTGATGCCGCAACAATCATCCTCATCAACCGCAACACGCCGCGCTCGCCATACGAGATCCGCAAATTATCCGCGAGCCAGATCATCCCCTGGTTCATCATCTCCATCGCCCGGCCAGATTGCGCCACCGCCAGCTTCTCCGGGCTGGCGCGGTTGCCATGCACGCTCTCCAACGCGAACTCCCGCAACACCCGCACATACGAGATCACCGCATCACACGCGGTCCCGCCAATCTCCAAAAGTCTCGCATCACCTTTTTCAGATACCACCAGCGCGTTCCCCGCGCCCTTGATAATCTCGGAATCACTGGTTGCGGGTTCCTTGATTAGCAATGTCGGATCGGAGCTATATTTCAGACCCCGTCCCGCTTGGCTCAGCTGGTAGTCGATCTCGATATTCGTCTCTATCGCGCGTCGGAACGTACACGCGCCATCGATACCATCACCACCGGGCAGATTACGGATCCAGACCATGGGCACAAAGCCCAGCCCATGTATAATTGTCCGATCCTCATCGACCATTGGCAGGCCGGGCATTTGGCCCACTTCCCATGGCAAATACCATGTCTCAGCAAGTTTATCCCAAACGCGCTGAAACCAGTACACCGCCCCGGGGTCAGATACCTTATAGCCCTGGGCGACCAAATCTCGTCCTGATACCTTAAACTTTTCAGTCACCCGATATAATTCGTCCGGCGCGTCATTGGACCATTCCGGCGTCAGATGAATCGTGTCCAGCGCGGTCACAAACACCCGGCCACTCAAAATCCGCATCAGCAATACAACCGACCCGACAGAGCCACGGATCGCGGCATCGATCATCACCTCGTTCAGCCCGGTCTCCGTCACCACATCCGCAAGGACACGCACGAGCGTCGGATCCTGCGCATCAAGTGAGGGGAAATGACCCGCACTGAACAACAATGAAACTGAATCTTCAACGACAGTCCTACATAACCCGTACCGTATCGAAGGCTTGCGCAACCTCAGCGGAATATATTCGCCCGCCCCATTGCGTTCCTGATGAAACTGATAAGGCAATCCATCATAGATCGATCCATCCAGCACCCGATTCAAAATCGCCAGCCGCGCCACGCGGGCGGGCATATCGGGGTCGCCAGGCAATCCGTCGCAAATCGTCTCAAACATTCGCCCTCACATCATTTGTCGTAAACTCGCGTCCACTATGAAGTTTCACCGTGCGAGAAGTGGCACATTCACCCGTCGCGCGGGATTGCTGGAACTCGTCAACAGCGTATTCACTGCGCGTGACAGCGCATCCACCTGGTCATCCTTCGATCCATGTGGAAACAACGCCAATTCATCGAGAAATTCCTGGTTCCAGGCCGCCTCAACCAGTTTCACCATCCCAGCATCAATTTGGGTCGCCACAGGCAGCGCGCGAACCGTCTTCGCACCCTGCTCGGGTGACGACATAATCTGATATTCCGCCAGCCCACGGCTCAACATCGCAATCTGCGCCAATCCCACCTGCCCCGGGTCACGCGGCAGCGCAATCACCGTCCGCACGCCATCGGCTCTCGCCGCCGCCTGAATCCGCGCCTCAACCTCTCCTGGCGCGGCGCGAAAGCGTATCACATCACAAATGATAATCTCCCCAGACGCCGTCAGCCCAATTTTCACCCCCACAGTGTAATCCGGGTTCCGCCCCGCCACCGGGGCACTCGCCGCCAAATCCCACCCCCGCAATTCGCGCAACAAATCCGGCGCGACCTTCACGATATTCAGGCTGGACACATGCAACATCCCGTCACCCGGCGGAATTGGTGCCTGCTGGTACATCGACGCGAATGTCCGTTCACCAATCTGCGTGCGCAACCGTTCAATCGCCGCCAAATCCTGCCATTCCGGCCACAACGCTTCGCCTTGCCGTCGCCCGAGACTGTCATTGGCCTCCGCCAGAGCCGGCAGTCTCAGGCACGTCCACGGCTCGCCACCCCGCATCAACCGTCCCGCAAGGTCATCCTGATGCCACCTCGTCATAATCAGCACGATCCGGCCGCCCGGCTTCAGCCGCGCCGACAATTCCGCACGGTACCATTCAAACAACGCAGCACGCGCCACCTCGCTTTCCGCCTCCGCGCAGGATTTGACCGGATCATCGATAATGATCAGATCAGCGCGTCGGCCCGTAATCGGCCCCCGCACGCCACTTGCGAAATACTCACCACCGCCTTTCGTATAAAACGCGGTATTCCCCTTACTCACGGGCGCAAAGTCGATTCCGAGATACCCCCCATGCTCCACAATCGCCGTCCGCACCGCCCGGCCAAAATGCCGCGCGAGAGACGCCGTATGCGCTGACGCAATCACCTGAGCACGGCTATGGCGACTGAGAAAATACGCCGGAAACAGCACCGAGCCATAGGTTGACTTGGCCGATCCCGGTGGCATCTGCACCATCAGCCGGTCACATGTACCGTTCGCCACCTCCTGCAATCTCTGGATCAGCACTTCATGGTGCCGCGCCGGTGCCTGCCCGATGGCCGCCATCGCATAGCGGGCAAACGTCAAAAAATCCGGCTCGTCACTCATTGCTGGCTATGTGTCATTCTCTGTCGGGCAAAATCACCAGCGTGGGAAAATCTATAGGCCAAAGTGGGGTATGTGGGCAACAACAAAATAACATTGTGTTAGATATATTTTCATCCAAATTCACGGAGCAAGTCCAACAACAGTCTAATCCCCTGCTCGTGCCAGCGTTGCACCGTCTTATGATCAGTCCCCACAAGCTTCGCCAGACGCCGCCAACTGTATATATGGCGTCCCGTCAGTGGATGCACCAAAGCGCGCGCGCCGATCACGCGACGCAACAAATATTTCTCAGCAGGCATTAACGCCAGCCAGCCGAAAACTAAATCCATATCGCGTATCTGCGCGGCGCTTGGCCTCGCAACCCGAACGGGCCCTGCCGACTCAGCCAACTCCGCCTCGCTATGGACCACATCAAACCGCATCTGCCGCAGCCTGGGGGAATGTCCCTGCCCCGGCATGGCCATCATCGTCGCCCCGGCCCGCTCCAAGCGCGTTACCAGCGTCGTCGCATCCATTACCGCCATATCCGGTGCGGGCGGCGCCACCCGCATCGCACCAAAACGCCGCACCGTCCCGGTTTCTTTCATCAAAACCGGTCCCCCGCCGGATAGGGCTCATCGCTCAACAGCCCCCAGGTTAGCCTGTGTCCCGCGCGCAGCGGCCCACGATTCGGGTCAGTCAGCCCATCATCGGCCTCATGCGGCATAACAACCCTGGGCGGTGCCACGGCGCGCAGCCGCCGCCCCCGTTCGATGACGGTATTGCGTGAAAGTGCCAACACGCGGCCAATTTCCGCCCAGGTCTCACCCGCCGCCCTCATTCTACAGATCGTCTCGTCCGCCGCCTTCGTCCAACTCAGCGCATTCGGCATGTAACATCCTCTCGATTTCCTCCATGATGTTAGAATTAATAACTCATAATGTCAATAATTCTAACATAGCGTTTGATATGTTGGTGTGTTAGCAGTCCTCATGGCTGCAAAAAAACAACCCCCAACTGAAACTGTCGGCGCACGCATCCGGGCGCTGCGCCTCGCCGCAAACCTCACGCAGGATGAATTTGCCGCACAGCTGAATGTGTCCCGCTCCGCAATCGCCCAGTGGGAAACTGATCGCGCCGGCCAAGTCCGTGACAATATGGAACGAATCGCTAAAGTATTGAACACATCTCTCGGCTACCTCGTCTCGGGGGAAACGGGGTCGCTGGTTGGGGATGAACTGGCGCTCATGCGCCTCTATCGCGCCTGCTCTACCGAGGATAGGCGCATACTCGTGCTAACAGCACGCCGCCTGGCCCGCAGCTAGAGCAATATCCGATCAGGTTGACTTAACGGGACGATCTGAGGGGATAAAATCGCTTGCTAAAACAAGGCTAGAGCGCCTCTTTTTAAGTAAAAACAATGGGTTGCGCAGATTACCCCAGATCGCCAATCAGCAACTCATCGGGCTGTAAAACCCGCAACTCCCGGTACACGCCGCCCTCACGTGAAAAATGCGGATTGTAGAATTTATCCCTTGCAAGACGCCCCGCATAACGCTGCCGCATCACTTCATTCTCACGCATAAACCGCATCAATTTCGCATCATCATAATCATCACCGCGGCTGGCACTTTCCCGATGCTCCGCTACCATATCGGCCCTGAAAATTATTTTCCATTTCAAATCAGTAAGTTTCGCGCATAAATCGATATCGTTAAACGCCACACTCAGCTCACGCTCATCCAGCCCACCCGCCTCGTCAAACGCCCGACGCCGCACCAGCATACAGGCACCTGTCACGGCTGAAATCTCCTGGTTCAGGGCGGCACGCATGAAATAGCCACCATCGTCACCGTCAATCCCCCGGAACGCATGGTCAGCAACACCACCAACACCCATCACCACGCCGCCATGCTGCACCGTCCCACTGGGGTATAACAGCTTCGCCCCCACCAGCCCCACGCGGTCGTCGGACAGAAACTCCCCTAACATCTGCCGCAACCATCCTGGTTCCGATACAAATACATCGTTGTTTAATAGCAATAAAAATTCATGCCGTGCGGCCTCCACCGCCAAATTATTCAGCCGCGAATAATTAAACGGCTCCTCGACACGCAACACAACCGTATCTGGCATGTTAGCCTGAGCCACGCAAAAGCGCTCTGCCTCGGGCGTCATCGACCAATTATCGACCAAGACAATCTCGTACCGCACATCGCGCACACTCTGCCTGATCGCCGCCACACAGGCCGTTGTCATCTCAATCTGATCACGGAACGGAATAATAATCGACACACAGGCATCGCGCCACAATATCTCATCTGGCACCCAATCCACCCGGTACGCCGTCATGCCCCGCCGGCTCTCAACCTTGGCGGGTCTGCCCATACGGGCAAGATGCGCGGCCACGGCGCTTACCCCCGCCAATGCCGCCTTCGGCTTCGCCCTTGCCCCTTCCGCGGCGGTAGACCCCGCAGACATCCGCCAGTGGTACAGCACCTCCGGCACATGCAAAATCCGCTCGCCGCGCAGCAACTCAACAGCACGCAACAAAAAATCATGGTCCTGCGCACCATCCATCCGCCGATCCATCTTGCCGACAGCGCGCACCAGGCTCATCTCCATCATCACGAAATGACAGATATAGTTTATCTCCAATAACAATCTATGATTGAAACCCGGCTTAAAATGCGGCGCCGTCAACGCGCCGGACCTCTCCACTTTATCTTCGTCAGAGTATAGCAACGCCGCATTTGATGCCGCTTGCGCCCGCATCATAATCTCGATCGCATCATCCACTAACAAATCATCATGGTCAAAAAAGGCAACAAACGCGCCCCTCGCGCTCTTGATGCCATCATTGCTGGCGGCTGAAATGCCGCCATTGCGTGTACGCCTCAAACATTTAATCCGCCCGTCGGCAGCGGCAAACCCCGCCATCACCGCTGACAGCGCCGGGTCACCGCTCGCATCGTCAATCAGTATAAGCTCCAAGAACGGATAGCTCTGCGCCCGCACCGAATCCACCGCCGCCATAAACGCCCCAATTTCGGGCCGGAACACCGGACAGATCACAGAGACCAGCGCCTCACCCAGCGGCCCGTCGCCATAGCGCCGCTTCGCCCGTTCCAGCGCCAATGGATGAGAGACCGCCGCCCATCGCGCATAATCGGCGAGCATAAAACGCTCAGCGGGCAATATGGCCTTCAATTCCTTGCTTAAATGATACGCCATCGCAAACAACTCATCGGTGCGCGCCACCAGTCTATAGATCCGCTCACGCTCACCCTCACTCGGATAGCTGATCTCAACCGGGCTACCCTGCAATTCTTCCCGTCCCGGCATGGCAAAAAACCTGAACGCGGTGCGCCGTCGCCGTAACAGGGCTGGCGGCGCATATATAAAGCCGCACGCGGCATCGCCGGTCAGCGCCTGGGCAACATCCGCGCGGTATATATCCGCTGTCAGCGCCGCCACGGGCTCGCTGTCGCACGTCACCAGCACCTTAATTCCACCCAACCGGGTTCCGTTGGCCTCATCCACCCGCATAGCCCAGCCCTGGATCAGCCCTTCCACCAATCCATCGACCATCCCTTCAATGCGTCGCGGTGCCAAAAAACAGAAATTAAATTGGGCCATCGCGCCCCCATTGCGCGTCAGCATCATAAGTTCGGTTCCATCCAGCGCGGCAAAGGCCAGCTTGTGCCGCATCCCATCATGGTAGCGCGCGGGTATATGATAATAAAAACCAATCTTATGGTGTGGCACCTGCAAAGCCTGCGCGTCATCGCGGAACAGGTCGCATATCAAAACATCCACAACCACGTTATCGATGATAACCCGCAGCCGCAGGCTCTCCGCCGGGTTATTAAAATCCAGCGCCCAGCCGCCAATCGCCGCCCCCTCGGTCCGGTCAACAAACACGACGACATTACCTGGCCCCGCCGCGCCCAACCGGCGCGTCACGCTGGTTCACCCGTCACGCAACCACTCCAGAGATCTCGGCAACCAGGCTCGCCGTCGTCATCTGCCGGCAATACCCGGCATTATTCGCAAGCGATGTCTCATGCCGCGCAAGGCTCTGCGTCGCACAGGCATCGGTCGCAAGCGTCACCAGATAGCCCAGATCGCAGGCATCCCGTACCGCCGAGTCCACACATTGGTCGGTCAACGCCCCGGCAATAATCAATTGCCGCACACCAAGATTGCCCAGCACGTAATGCAAATTCGTCGATATAAACACCGAGGACGAGGTCTTCGTCAGCACGATCTCATCGCCCTGCGGCGCAATCTCATCCAACACCTGCGCATCGCGCGATGATTTCGGGCAAAACAACCCTGATATCTTGTAATCCAGGCTCAAATCCCGCCCATCCTCGGTCAGGCTCGCGATCACGGTATACATAACCTCAATCCCCGCCGCCCGCGCCGCCGCCGCCAGAGCCTGCATATTCGGGATCGCCCGGTCCCGCATCTGACGGAAAAAATACCCGAACCGCCGCTCAACCTCATCGGCCGACAGCCCGGCATATTCACCGCCACCCTCCATCGTGTAATTCTGCACATCGATAAACAACAAAGCCGCCTGCGACGGTACCACCGGCAGATCGCGCCTTAACCCGAAATCTTTCAACCAGCCCTCCCGTCTTGCGCATCACCCCGTTCGCAACATCCTCTCCGCCGCTTGCGGCAACAGCCGCGCCAACAATTCGGCCCACGCCATCTGGCCAGAGACCGAGGCAATCAAATCCTGTCTTATTTCTATCTCGATATAATCGAGACCACCAGCCTCCGCATGAACCGGAACACCGTAATCGGTGGCGTCAGACACGCGATAGGGGTCATTTTCCGCCACCACCAACCCCGGCTCCGCCCGCAATGCCGCACCCAACGCCAGCGAGAGTGCTGGCCGACGGTTATACAGCACCGCTACATGCATGGCGCGTTCCTGCCCCAGATACACCGGGGTAAAACTATGCATCGCGATGTAATATACGGTGCGCCCCACACGCGTCTTCAATCTCGCATCGATCTCCCGGTGATACGGGTCAAAAATCGCCTCTCGCCGCGCCTGCTTGCCCGCCTCGTCCAAATTTCGGTTCCCCGGGATCACCGTCGCCTCACTAACCTCAGGGAAGGCACTCGCCACCGCAGGCTGCCGGTTGCAGTCGAT
>JAQNCU010000328.1 GCA_029077775.1 Acidocella sp.
TTCGCCGCCCGGAGGGATATCTGCTTTTTGGCCAATTACACCCACGCCCCCAACCTCGACGCCGCGCTCTATTTCATCACCGATATCCTGCCTTTGCTGCATGCAAGCCTGCCGGCTATTCGCCTTATTCTCGCAGGTCCCCATCCGGGCGATACGCTGCAACGCCATGCCAGCGCGCACGTCATCATCACCGATCATATCGCCAATCTGGCTGATTTGTTCGATCATGCGCGGCTCTTTATCTGTCCCTTGCGCGCCGGTGCGGGCGTCAAGGGCAAGATCATCTCGGCATTGTCGCACGGCCTGCCGGTCATATCCACGTCCATCGGCATCGAGGGTGCCGGACTCACACCCGGGCATGACGTTCTTGTTGCCGACACGCCATCAACCTTCGCCGACGCCATCATAGCACTTTATCAAGACGAAACTGAATGGCAACGATTATCGGCAAACGCCCTCGCTTATGTCGAAACCACCGCATCGTCCAACCATGGCGGCCATCATCTCACCGCCATCCTCGATGCGGCATTTGCGCAACGATTATCCCTCCGTCTATAACATTTCGTTAAGATAATCTGGATAATCGATAAATGGATATTCATGGCGCTCTATAACGGTAAAATCGAGGCGATCACGGGCCGGGTTATCTCCGGCAAGATCGTCATCACCCCGCCACCACCCGGCCCTGTCACGGTGGATATATTCGATTCCGAAACCTATCTCGGCGCCGTGGTTACCACCGCAGCGGGGGATGGTGTCTACCCTTTTGAATATCTCCTGCCCGCCGCCCTGCTCGACGGTGCCCTCCATAGTTTCGCGGCGCGGATCGGTGAGGATGGCATCGACCTACATAATAATGCCCATTTGCTCGGCCCCACCGACCCTGCCTTTGTCCGCAAATGCGTCGGCTGGCTCGAACTCGTGTCCGAAAACGGCGTTGTCACAGGCTGGGCCTGGTATCCCGATCACCCCACCGCCCGGGTGGAGTTAGAAATTCTCGTCGATGGCGCGGTTGCCGCAACACTCATCG
The DNA here is from genome assembly GCA_029077775.1 of Acidocella sp. Taxonomy (GTDB): domain Bacteria; phylum Pseudomonadota; class Alphaproteobacteria; order Acetobacterales; family Acetobacteraceae; genus Acidocella. Next base: position 1,031 of record JAQNCU010000328.1, read on the forward strand.
CCGACCGCTTGCGCCAGGACGTTCTGAACGCGGGTCACGGTGATGGTAAATACGGCTTCTCCTGGCCGTTGCCCTTCGCGCTGCTCATCCAACCGCACAGCATGACCATCACCGCACGTGATAAACAAACCGGCACTGCGTTGACAAATGAACTCTCCTTCCGCCAGGAATTCGCGACCGACGCGGTGCGGCGCATCGGGGAGTTGGAATCAGACATCCGCCTGCTCAACGCGTCCCTGAGCAAACTCAGCGCCACGCGCGCCCGCGATCAGGCAGACGCCGCCAATCTGTTCAAAATCATCGGCGAGTTCTTTTCCACATTGGCGGCATCAGACACAGGGCCCGTGACCTCATTGCAGGATATGCGGCTGCTCCGGCCCGCCATCGCCGAAGTCACTTCTGGCTTCACGCCCTTTGCGTTTCGTCCCAGCCACCACCCCGCCCTTACCATCTTCGTCGATGTCGGCGGCCCCATCGCTGGTCTTTACACCACATTGCAAAATCTCGCCGCGCAGCTTCTGGCTTATGATGCCGAAATCTGCCTGCTCGACGGCAATCCGCTCGGCCCCCCATGCGAGGATGCCGCCCTGCTGCCTCTCATCATCCAGAATTTGCGTTATGTCTGTCTGGCGTCGCTCTCGCCCGGCGCACGCTATAACCGCGCCATGGCGCTCGCCGCCGGGGGGCTCGTCATGTTCGTCGGCCCCGGAGTCCAGCCCGGCCCGGCTTGCATCGGCGCGCTGGCCAGCATTCTGCCTGTTGCACCCATCGCCGCCCTCGCCGCCAAAATCATCGGTCCCGATGGTTACCTGCGCAGTGCCGGCGTGGAACAGCGTGGCATGGCCGCCAGCCTGCGCGGTGCCGCATCACCGGCTGACACGCCAGGCTTTGCCGTCCCCGCTATGGTTGACGCCGCAACGCCCGAGCTTTTCGCCGTACGCGCGGCGTGCTGGTCGCAGCATGGCGGGTTTGACGAGGCCTACGCCACTCCAGCTTTTGCCTTGGCTGCCTTCTGCCTTGCCCTGCGCGCCGAGGGTCAAACCGTGCAATACAGCCCCGCTTTCTCAGCCCAGGCCCCCGCGCTGCCGGACATGACGGACATCGCAAGCCAACGCGCCGATGAGCACAGGCTGCGGGAGCGTATCGCCGCGTATTTCACGCCAGACGATCCATCCGCGCCCGCCGCGTGACCCGGCCCGCCGCGACCCCATGGCGCAGCGCGCTTGCCTCGTCGCCCGGTTTTCCGGCGGTGCGTTTGGAAAATCCGGCGGCCTACGACATCTATCGTGCCGCAACGGACGTAACCCCGCCGTACACCCCGCGCCCGGGCAATTTGGTCTCGTGCCCGCGCCCGGGCACCTCTGTTTCGTGCCCGCGCCCGGGCACATGTGCCCCTTGTCTGCGCGCGACAATCTTCACCCCTTCCAACCCGCCACGTAGCGCGTCTAGCCTGATCTGCGATTGTCCCTTGGCATTGGACACCGCCGCCCGGGCCCTGTTGCATTTCGCCATGGCGGCCGGGCTCGGACCCTGGACCAATTTGCTGTTCCTCGGCCCCGCAGGTCCGCTTGGCCGCCGCCTTGCCAGCCTCTCGTCACCATCACCCGCTGGAAATACCTATCATTTCGCGGTCGCCCCAGATGCCAGAATGTGGCTCGCCGACCAGCAAGGCGCTCTCGCTGACATCTATGCGCGCCTGCTGCCTGGCGGCCACTTCATCTTCGGCCTTAACCCCAGCCACACCGCGCCCGACCTGACGCCCTGGAAAGCCCTGGACGACCTGCGCCATGCCGGGTTTTCAGACTATGCCGCCTATCTCTACGGGTCCGAGGAGCTAGGCTATCCCGGACGCCAGAACATTCTGTTCAAAGCGATTCGCTAACGCACAAAATCAGACATTTGAGCCCGATTCAGGGTTCCTATTCGTGGGGCAAGATACGAATCTTGCATCATGCTCGAAGGTATCACAGTGACAGTAACCGCCAAGGACCGCGCCAAACTGGAAGCGGTTGTTGCGGATCGGAATAGCCCTCAAAAGCATGTCTGGTGGGCGCAGATTATCCAAGCTGACTTATTGCGCCCCCGGCAACCGGCCTTGCATCAAGGTCGATGAAAATGCGGGGGCGTTCGGGAGTCGTGGGGACTACAGGATCATCATGGGGTATTAGCGGTGGTTCACGATTTTTTCAAAATAGCATGGATGTTTATGCGTGCTTCAGCATGGCAAGCGGCCCTCGCTTTTACCGTACAGATCATAATGAGCTCTGCCGCTAACGAAATAGCCACTTTTTACGGCTTCAAAAACATCAGGGTAGCGTCCAAGATACGCTTTTTCCGAGAAAGGTAGTTGCATAGCAATTTCATGGGGTAGGGGCTGCGGAGGTCTATCTATGCAGAATGCTCCTGCCTGAGGCACAAGTTGATAGCCGCCGGATCTTGAATCGTCTTCTGAATAATAATGGAAAACGCAGGATTTACGGGTAAGGGCATAATTGTTAATAGTACCACCTCCATGAAGAAGGTTGGCGTGCCAAACGAAAACATCCCCCTTTTTCGCCGAAAAACGGACCTTTTTTAAGTTCTTTTGTCTAATGCCAGCTGGCCTAAAGAATGACTCTCGGCGGGCAGCAAGCGCTTCTTTTTGTGAACAAAAAGAA
>JAQNCU010000329.1 GCA_029077775.1 Acidocella sp.
GCGCGTGCTGTGCGCCGCGTGGCGCGGCAGCGGAGGCGTTGTCGCGGTTGTTTCTGGCCCGCGCTCGCGGCGAGGTTGCGCTGTTTTCACGGGTGGTGGTGATGGCGAGCGCGGCCGGGGTGGCGCTGGTTCGGGCGGCGCTGGCGCACGATGCGGTGACGCGCGCGCGGTTTCGCGAGGCTGATTTATCGCCTGACTGATTGTTAGTTATATTGACATTCAGATAGCGTTCTTGTATCGTTCTCCCTGTAACAAGGGAGAGTTCCTATGCCGGCACCGCGCGATTGGACTGAAACCGCCGATAACACGATCAAGCAGATGCGCGCGGATGGCGCGACCTGGGCCTCGATCGGGGTGGTGCTTGGGTTGTCACGCAACACGATTATTGAACGCGGGCGGCGGATTCAGGCGCTGGGCGGGCCGGTGCCGCCGCGCAAGGCGGAACGCCGGCCGGAGGACGAGCCCAACCGCGCACCGTTGCACGCGGGCCACCCGATTGCGTGGGCGGTACTGACCGACGGCACGCTTCTGGAAGGCACACTTTACGTGCCGATGGGCGCCGGGCGGCAGGAGTTGGCACAATGAGCGGGGTGCGCACGGTGCGCAGTACGCCCGCTCCGGCTCAAGCCGTGCGGGCGCAAGCGATGGGTGCGGTGTTGGGTTCGGGTGTGCTGGCCCGCGCCAGCATTCGCCCCTGCCCCGCAATTACCACCGCGGAGAATCCCGAAGCCACCCTAGCGGCACGATTGGAGGAGGCAGGCAGCACGCTGCTTGCGCTGCCGAATACCGGCTATTCGCCACATTTGCGGATGATGCGCTACGAGGTGGTGCACAGCGCGCTCGACGCCTATGGCTGGCAGCCGGCACAAGTGCGCCAGCCGCATCCGACCGGTGCGGCGATTGACCGGATGGACGAAGCCCTCGGTTGGCTCGCGATTATTCCGGAGGACCGGTTTGTGCTGCGGCGTATTTTGGGCGCGCGCGCGCTGACCCACCCGCTGACCGGGCGTTATTTGTATCCTTGGCGCCGGCTTGGCACCGTACTGGGGGCCGACCACAAATCGGTGCAGCGCTGGCACCGGGATGGGTTGGGGCTGATTTTGACGCGGTTGAACGAAATGGTTATCGCTTGAGCGTGAAATGCTGCAAAAGGTGGGTTTGCTCAGATGCGTGTCGGCGTGTTTTGAATTGAGGGATAACATGGGCGTGTCGACTACATTGAACATGCGTTCGGTTCGATCGCGGCGCCTGCACCGGCCGCAAACGGATAAAGTCCTTGCAGGGCTTGGTTCTGCGGCGCTTTTTTTTGTTGGCCCTCACAAATTGCCGCCGACCAAGCGACGTCCCGGCATTGAGGCCGACTGGCGCGCCGTCGGAACCGACCTTGCGGCGGCAATGAAACATCGTGAGTGTTGAGCCGGAGCCAAGTTCCGAACTATCTGGTGATTACGAGGCTGATCCGTTATTGGCAGCGGCCCTGGTACAACAACTCAAAGATGAAGGGCGGTTGCCCGAAACGGCTGAGCGCGCGATTGTCGCAGCGTTGTCTGAAACCTATGCCGGACCGCTGCCGCATCCCCGCCACCTGAAGAGTTACGATGACGTGGTGGCTGGCGCGGCCCGCGATATTTTGAATATGGCGATCAGCGAACAGAAACATCGCCATCGATTGCAACTGATCGAGATTGCCTACCCGTATCTTGGTTGGCTGGCCGGTTTTGTTGGATTTCTGGTATGCGTTGCCGGAGCGATTTATTTGGGCCTGAATCGGAACACGCCCGTCGCGCTCGGCCTGATCGGCGTTCCTTCGGTCGGCGCGATCGGCTGGTTCATCCGCGCCCGGATCGACCGGATTGATCCTGACTGAAATTGACCGGCAGCCCTCCGCCTTGCCCAAAGCGACGCATCGGGCTAAGCCGCCGCATCCTTATCGCAGATCGAGTATTATTTCATGAAGCAGCAGGCAAACCTGATCCGCGCTGGCCAGGTCATTGAACATGACGGCAACCGCTGGACCGTGCTCAAACAACAGATTATCACACCCGGCAAAGGCGGCGCCTTCATCCAGGTGGAAATGCGCAACCTCAAGACCGGTAATAAAACCAACGAACGCTGGCGCACCGCCGATACCGTCGAACGGCTGATGACCGATAACCGCGATTACACCTATTCCTACACGGATGGCGACAACCTGGTGTTGATGGACGGCGAAACCTTCGAACAATTTCTGGTGCCCACTGGCCTGCTTGGCGATATGTTGCCGTTTTTGCAGGACAACATGCCGGTGGTTGTTGACCTCGTGGAAGGCGACCCGGTTGGGATTCACCTGCCCGCCACCGTCACGCTCGAAATCGTCGAAGCGGACCCGGTGGTGAAAGGCCAAACCGCCTCATCCTCCTACAAACCTGCGAAACTCGCCAATGGCGTGAAAACCATGGTGCCACCCTTCGTCGAAGCCGGAGAACGCGTCGTCGTACGCACGGAAGACGCGAGCTATGTGGAACGCGCCAAAGGGTAGGAAGACCAAGGGGCTCCGCCCCCTGGACCCCCGCCAGGAACTCAGTTCCTGGACCTCATCAGTTCCAGATGAGAGGGGGCCGAATTGCCGTTTCACAAACCCGGACTTGATGCCCCCTCTTATCTGAAACTAGCGGGGTCCGGGGCCTAAGGCCCCAGCGGGGGTTCGGAGGGCAGAGCCCCTTGATTTGCCTAAACCACTTGGAGTGTCTCACATGGTTCCCCGTCGGTCCGCGCATATGACGATCATGGTGGCTGCGGCGCAGAAGGCGGCGAAGCGGTTGATTCGTGATTTCAACGAGGTTGAGCATTTACAGGTTTCGGTAAAGGGGCCGTCGGATTTCGTCAGCCAGGCGGATATTCGGTCGGAGCAGACCTTGATTGAGGAGTTGGAGCGGGCGCGGCCGGGTTATGCGTTTCTCGGCGAAGAAGGTGGCGCGCGCGGGTCGGAGAATTGGGCGTGGCGCTGGGTGATTGACCCGCTCGATGGCACCACAAATTTTCTGCACGCGATTCCGAACTGGGCAATTTCGATCGGGCTGGAAAAGCGCCTGCCCGATGGTGGGTCCGAAGTGGTGGCGGGGCTGGTGTTCGCGCCGGCGCTCGATGAAATGTATTGGGCGGAAAAAGGGGTCGGCGCGTATTTGAATGACAAGCGGCTGCGGGTTTCGGCGCGGCGGGAGTGGACTTCCTGCCTGTTCGCGACCGGCATTCCGTTTGCCAAAACCGCGCCGAAAAATCGCCTGGCGTTTGCCCGCGTGCTGGGCGCGCTGATGCCGGAAACCGCCGGCGTCAGACGGGTTGGGGCGGCATCGCTCGACCTCGCCTGGACCGCCGCCGGGCGATATGACGCCTATTGGGAACTCGGTACCCACGCCTGGGACGTGATGGCCGGTGTGCTGCTGGTGCGCGAAGCCGGCGGCTACGCGACCGATCCCGCCGGGCATGAATACGTTTCGGGCGATGTCGTTGCCGGTAATCCACATATTCAGCCACGCCTACGAGAATTGGTGGCGGACGCGATGGATGGGTCACGCGGGTCAGGTTAGGCGAGGGTCAGGACAAAGTTTAGGAAGCGCTTCTTTTTTGAAAAAAAGAAGCAAAAAACTTCTGTAATTTGGTTCTCGGTGTTGTCGCCAGTATGCACAAGATTAATACAGTCGTG
>JAQNCU010000330.1 GCA_029077775.1 Acidocella sp.
AGAAAGTCCTCAACATCAAATGCCGCCAGTCCGGCCTCGCCCCCGCCGCCTGCGTTGTCGTCGCCACCATCCGCGCGCTCAAAATGCATGGCGGCGTCGGGCTTAAATCACTGGCCGAGGAAAACATCGCCGCCGTGCAGGCGGGCTGCGCCAACCTCCTCCGCCATGTGGAGAATATGCGTGGCTTCGGCCTGCCCGTTATCGTCGCCATCAACCGCTTCACCGGAGACATCCCGGCCGAGCTTGCCGCCATAATCACCGCCTGTGCTGGCATTGGTGTCACCGCCATCGCCTGCAACCATTGGGCCGAGGGCGCCGCCGGGGCCAGCGCGCTGGCTGGCGCGATCCTCGATCTCACCGCCACGCCCTCCACACTCAGCCTCTCTTATCCTGACGGCGCCGCCCTGCCTGACAAAATCAGCCTCATCGCCACACGCATTTACCGCGCGGCGGGCATCACCATCAGCCCGCAGGCGCAATCCCAGCTCCGCAGTTTTGCGAGCGCCGGTTTTGACCATCTGCCCGTCTGCATGGCCAAAACCCAATATAGTTTCTCCGCCGACCCCACCGCCAAGGGCGCGCCCACGCAGTTCACCTTGAACATCCGAGAGGTCCGGCTCTCCGCCGGGGCGGGCTTTATCGTGGCTCTGTGCGGCGAGGTCATGACGATGCCCGGCCTGCCCCGCCACCCCGCCGCCGAGTCGATCTTCCTCGACGAACATGGCGACATTGGCGGCTTATCGTAGTTATCTTCGGCAATTGCGAAACCGACAAATCTCGCGCATAGATCATTTGTACAAGAAACAAATCGTCAAAACGCATGAATTGGGATGATACGGTGTGAGCGAGGCAGTGCTGGAAACCAGCGGCCTGACAAAGGCTTTCAATAGCTTCAAGGCTGTCAGTGACGTTAATCTGCGAATCGAGACGGGAAGTATTCATGCCCTCATCGGACCAAATGGCGCGGGGAAGACCACCTGCTTCAACCTGCTGACCAAATTCCTGCAGCCCACTTCCGGCAGCATAAAATTCAAGGGCGAGGACATCACCCGCCTGCAACCCGCCGATGTCGCCCGCCGTGGCCTGGTGCGCAGCTTCCAGATCTCCGCCGTGTTCGGCCACCTCACGGCGCTGGAGAATGTCCGCATCGCCCTGGCCCGCGACCGTGGTGCCAATTTTGACTTCTGGCGTAGTGACGCCGTGCTGCGCCGCTATAACGACCGCGCGCATGAACTGCTGTTCGATGTCGGCCTGTCGGACGCCACCGACACCCAGGCCGCCGAACTCTCCTACGGCCGCAAACGCGCGCTGGAGATCGCCACAACCCTGGCGCTGGACCCGGAATTGATGCTGCTGGACGAGCCGACGGCGGGCATGACCGAGACCGATGTCACCCGCATTGTGGCACTCATCAAAACCCTGCGCGCCGGGCGGACGATTTTGATGGTCGAGCATAATCTCTCGGTCGTCTCCGGCCTGTCGGACCGTATCACCGTGCTCACCCGTGGTCGCATTCTGGCTGAGGGCGATTACGACACGGTGTCCCAACACCCTGACGTGATCTCCGCCTATCTGGGGTCCGACCATGCTTGAGGTCAAAAACCTGAACGCCTGGTACGATGAAAGCCATGTCCTGCACGGGTTGGATTTCGAGGTCCGGGAGGGCGAGGTCGTCACCCTGCTCGGGCGCAATGGTGCCGGCAAAACCACCGCACTCAAATCCATTATGGGTCTGCTGCCCAAGCGCACCGGCAGCGTGAAATTGCGCGGGGTAGAACTCATCAACGCCCGCCCGGACATTATCGGGCGCGCCGGCATCGGCTTTTGCCCGGAGGAACGCGGCATCTTCTCCGGCCTCAATGTCCAGGAAAACCTGATGCTGCCCCCGGTCATCGCGCCCGGCGGTATGGGCATCGCGGAGATCCACACGCTGTTTCCCAACCTTAAGGAACGCGCAAAAAGCCCCGGCACCAAGCTCTCGGGCGGTGAACAACAAATGCTCGCCATCGCGCGCATCCTGCGCACAGGCGCCAAACTCCTGCTGCTCGATGAGCCGACCGAGGGCCTTGCTCCCGTCATTGTGCAACAGATCGGGCTGATGATCGCCGAGATCAAACGCCGTGGCTTTACGGTTCTACTGGTCGAGCAGAATTTCCGCTTCGCCGCAAAACTCGCCGACCGCCATTACGTGGTGGAACATGGACAGGTCGTCGATATGATCCCCAACCATCAGCTCGAAGCCAATATGGAGGCCCTCCACCGCCGCCTCGGCATCTGATACACTCTGCGCGCTCATAAAACCAAAATACTTTCAAAACAGGAGACAACGACCATGACCAAAAACCCGACCCGCCGCAAAATTCTCGGCACCGCCGCCATCGCCGCGGCGGCCACCACGCTGCCCGCTTTGCCCGCCCGCGCGGCTGGTAAATCGCTCACCATCGGCGTGTGCAGTGACTTCTCAGGCCCCTATAGCGATATCGGCGGCGAAACATCGGTCGCCTGCGTCCGCCAGGCGCTGGAAGATTTCGGGGCCGCCAACAAGGGCTACGACGTTACGGTGATCAAGGGCGACCACCAGAACAAGCCCGATATCGGCGCCGGCCTTGCCCGCCAATGGTTCGATAGTGGCGTCGATATGTTGATCGACGTGCCCAATTCCGCCGTCGGCCTCGCCATCGCCACCGTCGCGGCGGAGAAAAATAAAACCTATATCAACTCAAACTCCGCCACCTCGTTGCTGACCGGCACGAAATGCAACGCACAGACCATCCACTGGACCTATGACACCTATATGCTCGCACATTCCACAGGCGGGGCGATGGTCGCCTCGGGCGGTAAAAACTGGTTCTTCATCACCGCCGACTACGCCTTCGGCCATTTGTTGCGCGACCAGACCGAGGCCGTGGTCAAAGCCGCGGGCGGGCAGGTGATGGGCAACGTCAACTACCCATTCCCGCAAACCACCGATTTCTCATCCTTCCTGGTACAGGCACAATCCTCCGGCGCGCAGGTGCTCGGCCTCGCGAATGCTGGCAAGGACACCGTAAACTCGGTCAAACAGGCGCACCAGTTCGGCATCACCCAGTCCGGCATGAAGATCGCCGCCCTGCTCGTATTCCTGAACGATGTCCACGGCATGGGGCTGGACATCGCCCAGGGCCTTACCCTGACGGAGAGCTTCTACTGGAACATGAATGACCGCACCCGCGCCTTCACCAAGCGCGTTTTGCCGAAAACCCCGAACAACTACCCCTCGATGGGCCAGGCGGGCTGCTATTCCGGCACCCTGCACTTCATGAAAGCGGTGGACGTGATCGGCGTTCCGGCCGCCGCCAGCGGCGCCGCCGTGGTTGAACAGATGAAAAAAATGCCGACCGATGACGACGCGTTCGGCAAACGCTCCATCCGCGAGGATGGCCGCTTCATGTGCCCGTCTTACCTTTTCCGCGTCAAAAAACCCGGTGAGAGCAAAATCCCCTGGGATTATTACGATCTGCTCCACACCACCCCGGCTGAACAGACCTTCGCGCCGCTGGCCACCGAAGGCTGCCCGCTGGTAAAGGCGTAACCCTCGGATGACGATGATTTTCGGCAAGCCGGCGCCGCTGCTGTTCGGGCAATTACTGCTCGGCATCATCAACGGTTCGTTCTACGCGATGCTCTCCATGGGCCTCGCG
>JAQNCU010000331.1 GCA_029077775.1 Acidocella sp.
CCCTTATTACCGGAACGCTTGCCACCTGTTGCGATTTTGGCGCCCTTCTGGACCGCATCACCGATCAGGCTTTCCATGGCAGCCACCCGCCTGTCATTGGCGAGCGGACCCATTGTCGTTTCCTCATCGAGGCCGTTTCCGAGCTTGATCGCCCTGGCCTGAGCCACGAATTTTTCAAGAAAGGGCTCGTACACATCTTGCTGGACAATGAAACGCGTGGGGGCGACACACACCTGTCCAGCGTTACGAAATTTATTGGCGCTGAGAATTTTGGCCGCGATATCAAGATCGGCGTCGTTAAAGACGATGGCCGGCGCGTGCCCGCCTAGCTCCATCGTGGCACGTTTCATGTGCGCGCCCGCCATGGCGGCGAGATGCTTGCCGACAACGGTGGAGCCTGTGAACGAGATTTTCCGTATCAACGGGTGCGGAATGAGATATTCAGAAATTTCTGAAGGGACACCAAAGACCAGCTGCAACACGCCATCAGGGAGCCCGGCATCGACGTAAGCGCGCACGAGTTCCGCACAGCTGGCGGGCGTCTCCTCCGGGCCTTTGAGGATGAAAGCACACCCAGCCGCGAGCGCCGCGGAGACTTTGCGAACGGCCTGGCTCACGGGGAAGTTCCAGGGCGTAAAGCCCGCGACGACACCGACAGGTTCTCTCAGAGAGAGTTGATAGATTCCGGCCGCGCGGGCGGGAATGACGCGGCCATAGGCCCGGCGACCCTCCTCAGCGAACCAGTCTATCACATCGGCCGAGCCAAGAATTTCCATCTTGGCTTCAGCCAGTGGTTTGCCCTGCTCGATGGTCATCAGGCGCGCGATTGTCTCACTGCGCTGGCGCACAAGCTCCGCCGCGCGCCGCATGATTTTTGAACGCTCATAGGCTGAGGATTTCCGCCAGACCGTGAACCCGGCTGATGCGGCGGCCAGCGCCTCATCGAGGTCAACCAGGCCCGCATGAGCAAGGGTACCCACGACCTCCTCGGTCGCCGGATTGATCACATTGATCGTTTTGCCGGTTTGCGCGGCTTTCCATCTGCCGCCAACATGCAGCAATACATCCTGATACATAAAAACTCCTTAATTGGCGATGATGGTCTCTTTCATGATGCTGACCATCTGCGAAATTTCGTCCGGCGTGGCCGCGAAGGGTGGGGCCAGTACAATCGTGTCACCGGCGTTGCGCAAGACCAATCCAGCCTCGAAAGCCTTACAGAGAACTTTGAATCCTCGCTGGCCGGGAGCACCCTGGGGCTCAAGATCAACGGCACCGAGCAATCCGTGCCCCCGCGTGTCGGTGACAAACGGGATTTCCCTGAGAGCGCCGATCTGTTCAAGAAAAGCTGGCGATAGTTGCCGCACGCGACCGAAGGTATTTTCCTCCCGATAAATTTTTAACGTGGCCAGTGCCGCCGCGCATGCAACGGGGTGGGCGGAGTACGTGTACCCGTGAAAAAACTCGACGGTGCTGGGTGGTGCTGCGTCCAAGATCGTTTGCTGGATGTCCTCACGCACGGCGATCGCGGCCATCGGGATACTGCCATTGCTGATGGCCTTCGCCATGGTCATGATATCGGGTGTAACGCCGAAAGTCTCCGCCGCGAAGGCCGAACCGGTACGCCCGAACCCGGTTATGACCTCGTCGAAAATCAGTAATATGCCGTGCCGCGTGCAAATATCACGCAGCCTTTGCAAATAGCCCTTGGGCGGCACCAAAATGCCGGTGGAGCCCGCGATCGGCTCGACAATACAGGCCGCTATGGTGTCCGCCCCGTACAGATCGACGAAACGCTGTAAATCATCGGCGAGGTTCGCGCCGTGTGTTCCCTCGCCCATCTCAAACTGGTTTTCGGGGATTTTGGTATGGCGCATATGGACAACGCCGGGCAGACCTAAACCGAACGCTTTGCGGTTATTCACCATGCCGCCGACCGACCAGCCGCCGAAATTCACGCCATGATAACCACGCTCGCGACCAACAAACCGCTGGCGGGCGCCCTCACCGCGTACGCGGTGATATTGGATGGCGACCTTGAGTGCGCTCTCCACGGCTTCCGACCCAGAGCCCGAGAACAAAATACGGTTTAGCCCCGGCGGGGTTATCTGCGCGATCTCGGTCGCGAGACGAAAAGCGGGAGGGACGCCGAACTGGAATGGCGGCGCATAATCCAGTTCCTCCATCTGCTTGGTTACAGCCTCACGGATGTCTCGCCGGCCATGGCCGAGCGGTATGCAGTAAAGACCGGATGAGCCATCCAGCAATTTTTCACCACGTGTATTATAATAATAGACACCCTCGGCCCGGGCGATGATGCGTGGTTGCTCCAAAAACTGGCGATTTGCTGTAAAAGGCATCCATTGGTGGATCAACGGATCATTGCTGGCGCGAATGGTTGCACTCATGAGATGGCTCCTAAAGCTCCGTCTCAGTTTACTATCTTAAACAGTGATAGCCAGTGAAATTTTAACGCGCGCCATGATGAAGGCGCATAACGGGGTTTTAAGATCGAGCGATGAGAATATTCGACAGGCCCGGTACCCCTGGCGCGAATAAAACTGCGCAAGCCACCACAGGCAGAAATGCCCACCAGAGATAACGGGGAGGGATGGTGATACTTTCACCACGCCGCCAAAATAAGATCAGTAAACGCCGACCCGCATTGCCCGCTTTTCGTCCAGGCACCCATCAGCAAGCCCGATTGGAGGCGTCAGCCCTGACGTGCGAGCATTAATTGTTTAACCTTCCCGATGGCTTTCGCAGGATTTAATCCCTTCGGGCAGGTTTGTGTGCAGTTCATGATCGTGTGGCAGCGGTAGAGTTTAAACGGATCTTCTAAAGCGTCCAGGCGCTGTCCGGTGTGTTCGTCTCGGGAATCCGCGATCCAACGATAGGCGGCCATCAAGACTGCCGGGCCGAGGTAACGGTCGCCATTCCACCAGTAGCTGGGGCATGAGGTTGTGCAGCAGAAGCACAAAATACACTCCCAAAGCCCGTCGATTTCAGCGCGCTCCTCCTTGCTCTGCAGCCTTTCACCGTCGGGGGGTGGCGGCGTCTCGGATTGCAACCAGGGCTCCACAGAACGGTATTGCGCGTAGGCCAAAGACAGATCAGGAACCAGATCTTTAACGACAGGCATGTGTGGCAAAGGGTTGATCGAGACCGCACCCTTTACGTCGTCAATCGGTTTGAGACAGGCCAACGTGTTGCCGCCATCGATGTTCATGGCACACGAACCGCAAATCCCTTCACGGCAAGACCGCCGGAAGGTGAGCGAGCTGTCGATTTCATTTTTGATTTTAATAATTGCATCAAGCACCATGGGGCCGCACGCGTCGAGGTCAATCTCGTACGTATCGGTCACAGGGTTTTTCCCGTCATCGGGATTCCAACGGTAAATCTTGAACTCTTTGACACGCTTCGCACCCTGGGGTGCCTTGTAGATTTTACCCTTTCCAATCTTGGAATTTTTAGGCAGGGAAAATTCAACCATGGGTAAAAATCCTTAGTATACGCGCTTCTTTGGTGGGAAAACCGAGACCTCGTTCGTAAGTGTCTGCATTTTCACGGGGCGATACTCCAGCTTGACGCGACCCTTATCATCACAATAGGCGACACTGTGTTTCATCCATTCGGCGTCATCGCGGTCAGGAAAATCATCATGAGCCTGGG
>JAQNCU010000013.1 GCA_029077775.1 Acidocella sp.
TCGATCAAAATGCCCAGGAACCGCTCGAAACTGCCGATCACGGCGCGGTGCAGCATAACCGGGCGGGCGCGGGTGGACTCAGCGGTGATATATTCCGCGTCCAGCCGCTCGGGCAGGACGAAATCCACCTGCAAGGTGCCGCATTGCCAATCCCGCCCGATGGCATCACGCAAAACGAATTCGAGCTTGGGGCCATAAAACGCGCCCTCCCCCGGGTTCAGCGTATAGGCCACGCCCGCGATTTCGCAGGCCGATTTCAGCGCGGTCTCGGCGCGGTCCCACACCTCATCAGTGCCCGCGCGCTCATCCGGGCGGTCGGAGAACTTCACGGTGAACCGCGCGAACCCGAAATCCTGGTAGACCGATTCCAGCAGAGCGACGAATTTCACGGTCTCAGCCGCGATCTGGTCCTCGGTGCAGAAAATATGCGCGTCATCCTGCGTAAAGGCGCGCACCCGCATGATCCCGTGCAGCGCGCCTGAGGGCTCGAAGCGGTGGCACGCGCCGAATTCAGCCATGCGCAGCGGCAATTGGCGGTAGGAGCGTAGCCCCTGTTTGAAGATCTGCACATGGCACGGGCAGTTCATCGGCTTCAGCGCGAGGGTTTTGTCTTCATCAACAACCTCGGCGATGAACATGTTTTTGCGGTATTTTTCCCAGTGCCCAGAGTCTTCCCACAGCCGCCTGTCAACCAGTTGCGGGGTGCGCACTTCCTCATACCCGTCACCTTCCTGGCGGCGGCGCATATAGGCTTCTACCGTCCGGTACAGCTTCCAGCCTTTGGGGTGCCAGAAGATCGAGCCTACCGCTTCCTCCTGGATGTGGAACAGGTCCATCTCACGGCCGATGCGCCGGTGGTCGCGGCGCTCGGCTTCCTCGATCTGGTGCAGATGAGCGTCGAGTTCCTTCGCGTCGCGCCAGGCGGTGCCATAGATGCGCGAGAGCATGGGGTTGCGATGATCACCCCGCCAATAGGCCCCGGCGGTTTTCATGAGCTTGAACGCGCCGCCGATATCGCCCGTACCGCGCATATGCGGCCCCCGGCACAAATCGAACCAGCTGCCCTGGTGATACAGGGTGATGATTTGATCGGCGGCCAAGTCGCGGATCAGCTCGGCCTTGAACCGCTCGCCGCGCTGTTCGAACAAGGCGATAGCCTCATCGCGCGCCATTACGTGCCGCGTGAACGGCGCGTTGGCGGCGATGATCTCGCGCATTTTGGCCTCGATGGCCGGGAAATCATCCGGGGTGAAAGGCTCGTTACGGGCAAAATCATAGTAGAACCCGTTCTCGATGGCGGGGCCGATGGTGACCTGCGTGCCGGGGTACAGCGCCTGCACGGCCTCGGCCAGAACATGCGCGGTATCGTGACGGATCAGGGCAAGTGCCGCCTCATCCTTGCGCGTGATGAAGGTGATGGCGGCATCATCGCTGATCTCACGCGAGAGGTCCTGGACCTGCCCATCCACCTGCATTGCCAGCGCCGCGCGCGCGAGGCCCGGGCCGATGGCAGCCGCGATGGTGGCACCCGTCACCGCGCCATCGAACAGGCGGACGGAACCATCGGGCAGGGTGATCGCGGGCATTATATCTCTCTCGGCTAAAGGTTCCGCGTTATGGCAGAGCGGCGAGCACGCGCGCAACCGGCAGGTCTTTCAAATCGGGTTCGCGCAAAATCACGGGCCACCCGCCATCCGGGGCGCGCGGTGCTGTGAGCGCCGGGTCGCTGGCGCCCGAGAACAGCACGATTGCAGGGATGTTAAGTGCTGCGGCCAGATGCATCGGCCCGGTATCATTGCCGATGGCCAGGGCAGCGTGCGCCGTGATGGCGGCCAGTTCCAAAAGGCTGGTCTGGCCCGCGAGGTCGAGGCCAGGGATGCCGTGCGCGCCATCGCCCGCGCCGCCGACCACCACGCAGGGCATGGACATCTGCCGGGCGAGTGCCGCGAAATGCGCGGCTGGCCAGCGTTTCTCGGGCCTGTGGGCGGCAGCCCCCGGCACCAGCAGCGCGAACCGCGCGGGCAGGCCAAAACGGGAGATATCGGCGGTCATCCAGCCCAGATCAGGCACCGGCAGTTTGAGGATGGCCGCCTGCGCCAACTGCCCGGCCAAACGCTCCCGCGAATGGGTGGTGGTGCGCGCCGGGTTCGTATCAGGGAAGGCACAGCCCGGCGCGATGCCGGACCAGGGCGGCCGCCCGGCCAGGGCGAAATACCGGCTGGAGCGCGACGAGGTTTGCAGGTCATAGACCCTGTCAAAACCGCGCAACTGGTGGCGCAGGGATAACAGGCCGGGCAGGTTCCAGAGTTTCGGGCGGGAATCGACGCGAATGTCATCGAACCAGGGGGAAGCGCGCAGCAGCCCCACATACAGCACGGTCGTCAACAGCGTGATGCGCGCACCGGGATGCGCGGCCCGGATGGCGGCCATGGCGGGGAAGGCCAGTACGATGTCGCCAAGCGCCCCGTGCTTGATGACCAGGACCCTCACCCCAGCAATTCCGCATAAACAGCCAGGGTATCCGCCTGCATCGCGGCCAGGGAATAATGCGCGGCCACATGCGCCCGCGCCCGCTGCGCCCATTCCAGTCGATTTTCAGGGGTCATGACCAGCGCCGTGTCGATCGCCGCCGCCAAAGCCTGAGCATCACCGGGGGAGAACAAAAACCCCGTCTCCCCGGGTATGATCGTCTCGCGCGCCCCGCCATGGTCCGCCGCAATGACGATCCGGCCCATGGCCTGCGCCTCGACGATGACGCGGCCAAAAGCTTCCGGGTCGGTCGAGGCGTTCACCACGATATCGGCCAGCATCATCGCAGCCGGCATATCCTCATGATGCCCGGCCAGCCGCAACCTGTCCGACACACCGAGCTGCGCCGCCTGGGCCAGCAACTGGCCGACATAGGCATCGCGGCCCTGCGCGTCTCCGGCCAGGACCACAATCGCCTCCCGATGGCTGAGCTTCGCCAGCGCCGCGATGAGTAGGCTCTGGCCCTTCCAGGAGGTCAGCCTTCCGGGCAGCATAATGGTTGGCTCCCCCATGCTCACCCGCCAGTCCCGCCCCATGCGGGTGACGCGGTCGCCGACCACGGCGGCGGGGTCGAATTTGATCAGATCGACACCGCCCAGGATCACGCGCAGCCTGTCATCGCCGGTGCCATAGCGCGCGCGGATCAGCCCGGCGATGTAATCGCTCACCGCGATCACGCGGTCGCCCCGGGCCATGATCGCGTTATACCGGCGCTTGAGGCCCGATGCCTCGCTATAGGTGCCATGATAGGTGGTCACGAACGGGATTTTTTGGGCGCGCGCCGCCCAGTACCCAGACCAGGCCGGGGCGCGGGAATGGGCGTGAACCAGATCAACCTTATGCGCCGCGATCACCCTTGCGATGCGCCCGGCATTGCGACGTATCGCCAGTGGGGATTTGGTATCCAGCGCCAGCGGCACAATCTGCGCACCCGTACGCGCCGCGGCACCCAGCAACGGGCCCGGTTGCGCCGCGATCAGGCATTTATGTCCGGCAGCGCGCAGGCCATCGGCGATCTCGATGACCACGCGCTCGGCCCCGCCAGTGTCGAGCTTGGGCAGTAATTGGAGAATCGTTCGCGGCCGGTTGATCATGCTTCGGGCGCTAGAGCATGATCGCGCGCGGAGCAATGGAGTTGACCGATGCAGACCACATCCCGAACACCCGGCATTTTGCTGGCCTATGAGCTGGTGGAAGGTGCCGGGCCGGTGGTGGTGTTCTGCGCCGGTTTCGGCTCGGATATGGGGGGCACAAAGGCGCTGCATTTGCGTGAATTCTGCGTGGCCACGGGCCGGGCGATGCTGCGCTTCGACTATGGCGGCCATGGCGCCTCGGGCGGTGCGTTTGCCGATGGCTGCATCGGTGATTGGGTACAAGATGCCGCGCACGTGATTACCCATGCGATTCCCGGGCGGAAAATGGTTCTGGTTGGCTCTTCGATGGGCGGATGGATCTCTCTGTTGCTGGCGCGCGCCGCACCGGCGATGGTCATAGCGGTTTTGCTGGTCGCCCCGGCACCGGATTTTACCGAAACGCTCATGAAGCCCGCTTTGACCGACGCGCAGAAAGCGAGTTTGGCACGGGATGGTTATTTCCAACTGCCGAGCCCCTATGGCCCGCCAACGCAGATCACCGCGCGGCTGCTCGATGATGGTGCGGCGCATCTGCTGCTGGGGGGCACGATCCCCATTGGCTGTAAGGTGCTGATATTGCATGGCATGCGCGATGAGGACGTGCCGTGGCGGCACAGCCTCAGTCTCGGTGAAGCTTTGGCCAGCACGGATGTGCGGCTGGTGTTCATCAAGGATGGCGACCACAGGCTCTCCCGCCCGGCGGATCTTGCGTTGTTAACGCATAGTCTGGCCGAACTCCTCGGCGAAAATGCTGGCGAGTCCCTCTCGGAAGGTCGGGTATAGCCATTCCAGGCCCAAAGCCGCCTTGGTCTTGGCATTCGCAACCCGCCGGTTCTCGGCCCAGAAGCTCAAAGCCATAGGAGACATCGCGGCGGCAGCCTGATCGAAGGGCACGGGTGCCGGCGGCGGCACACGCAAAAGCCGGGCGGCCTCGACCACGACATCAGCACTTGCCGCCGGTTCGTCGTCGGAGACATTGAAAATCCGCAAACCCGGTTTTGGCGTCTGCATGATCGCGCGTACCACGCCCTGCGCGATGTCGTCCCGGTGGATGCGCCCGAACAAATGCCCGGGTTTGACGACCCGGCGGGCAAAACCACCGCGCAGGTCATCGAACATCGAACGCCCCGGCCCATAAATACCCGCAAGCCGGAAAATATCCACAGCAAAGGGCAGACGCGCCCATGCGGCCTCTGCCGCGACACGGCGATGCGCCCGGGGGGATTGCGGGTTCGGCGCGGTGTCCTCATCCACCCACCCGCCATCACGGTTGCCATAAACCCCGGTGGTGGAGAGATACCCGGCGTAACGCAAAGCCGGGGCGATGGCGATGTCAGCGCCGTAATCCGCCAGCACCGGGTCGCCCGCTTCATCCGGGGCGGCGGTGGCGATGATATGGGTTGCCGTGGCGATGGCGGCGTGCGCGGCATTGAACGGAATGACCGCGAAGCCATCCCCGGCCCCTGGGCTGCGCGAGGTGACCGTGACAATGAGCCCGGCCTTTACGGCATCCCGCGCGATGGCGCGGCCGGAATATCCCAGCCCGAAAATTAGCACATGCGGCGCGGCCATGTTCGCCCGGCCTTCAGAAATCAAGATCGGCGTAATGCGGCGGCGGGGCCATGCCGTTCACGCGGTCAGACAAAACAGCGCGGAATGCCGGGCGGGATTTCATGCGCGCATACCAATCCTTGGCGGGCGGTGAGAGCGACCAATCGACATCACCGATAAAATCCAGCGACGAGAGCTGCGCGGCGGCGGCGAAGTCAGCCAGCGAGAGGTTGGCCCCGGCGAGCCATTTGCGGTGCTCGGCCAGCCAGCCGATGATACCCAGATGCTGTTTGAGGTTGGCATATCCCGCGCGCAATGCCCCGGCATCTGGCGGGCCCAGGCGCATAAGCTGCTTCACAGTCTTTTCCCACAACAGATTATGCGTGACTTCGTCGAAAAATTTCTGGTCGAACCAGGCGGCCAGCCTGCGCGCCTCCACACGTTCCGCCAGGCTCCGGCCCAGCAATGCGGTGTCCGGGTAGGCGTCTTCGAGATATTCGCAGATCACGTTGGAGTCAGGGATGACGAGGCCGTTATCCTCAACCAGCGTGGGCACGGTGCAGGCCGGGTTCAGCTCCAGATATTCGGGCCGCCGCTCCCATACCTTTTCCACCCGCAATTCAAATGGCAGACGCTTCTCCGCGAGGACCATCCGCACCTTTCGGGCAAATGGCGATAACGGAACGTGATACAGGATTCGCATATGCCCTTTATGACATCACCGCCGCCGCTCTCAAAGCCATGGCAGGTTGTAAGATAATTTTCAGGCGCTGATCTCGGCGATCTCCTCGTGCAAAGGCGCTTCGAGGTATTTCACAAACTCCTTGGGCACGACCTGAACGAATTTGGGGAATTCGCGCTCCCAGTCGTTCAAGATCGCGGCGGCGAAGCGGCTCTCGGTTTCGGCGACATGGCGCGCCACCAGCGTTTTCAATACCGATTCCCAATGCGCGGTGGCAACGGGCTGCCAGAGCAGCGAGTCCGGGTTGACCCGCAGAGCGAATTGGCGCGCCGGGTCGTAAATAAACGCGACACCGCCGGTAAACCCGGCACCGAAATTATCCCCCACCTCGCCCAGCACCACCACGGTGCCGCCGGTCATGTATTCACAACCATTCGAGCCGATGCCCTCGATCACTGCCGTGGCCCCGGAATTGCGCACAGCGAAACGCTCGCCCGCCCGCCCGGCGGCAAAAAACTGTCCCGAGGTTGCGCCATATAGCACGGTGTTGCCAACGATCGTGTTCTCGTTGCTTTTCAGCTTCGAGGAGGGCACCGGGCGCACCACGATGGTGGCCCCGGACAGCCCCTTGCCCACATAATCATTGGCGTCGCCGAACACTTCGAGCTTCAACCCCGCCACCGCGAACGCGCCGAGAGACTGCCCGGCAGACCCCCGCAGCCGCACCGTAACATGATTGGGTTGGAGCTTGATTTTGCGGTATTTTGCGACGATTTGTGATGAGAATTTGGTGCCTATGGCGCGGTGCGTGTTGCGGATGGAATATTGCAACTGCATCTTCTCGCCATTCTCAAAAAATGGCTGCGCATCGGCGATCATCTGCGCGTCGAGCGTCTCTGGCACCTCGTTGCGGCCAATGCGCGTGCAATAACGCGCATGCGGCCCCGGGTCGGCCTGGGCGAGGATGGGGTTCAAATCCAGATCGTCGAGATAATCCGCCCCCCGGCTGACCTGGTGCAGCAATTCAGTATGGCCGATGATCTCCTTTAATGACCGGAACCCGAGTGAGGCCAGGATGCCGCGCACATCCTCGGCGATGAACGAGAACAGGTTGATCACCTTCTCGGGCGAGCCCTCGAATTTCGCGCGCAAGGCTTCATCCTGCGTGCAGACCCCCACCGGGCAGGTGTTGGAATGGCATTGCCGCACCATGATACACCCCATGGCGACGAGCGAGGCCGTGCCGATACCGAATTCCTCCGCCCCCAGCATGGCGGCAATCACCACATCGCGCCCGGTTTTGATCCCGCCATCGGCGCGCAGCGTAACATTATGACGCAGCCGGTTGAGCATGAGCACCTGATGCGCCTCAGACAGCCCCATCTCCCACGGCATCCCGGCATATTTGACCGAGGATTGTGGCGAGGCCCCGGTGCCGCCGACATGGCCCGAGATGAGGATGGCGTCTGCTTTGGCTTTGGCGACCCCGGCGGCGATGGTGCCGATGCCGGAGCGCGAGACCAGCTTGACGCAGACCGTGGCGCGCGGGTTGATCTGTTTGAGGTCATAGATAAGCTGCGCCAGATCCTCGATCGAGTAGATATCATGATGCGGTGGCGGGCTGATCAGCATCACCCCTGGCGTGGCGTGGCGCAGTTTCGCAATCAGCGCCGTGACCTTGAAGCCGGGCAACTGCCCGCCCTCCCCTGGTTTTGCACCCTGGGCGATCTTGATCTCGATCTCTTTGCAATCGTTCAGATATTCCGCCGTCACGCCAAACCGGCCCGAGGCGATTTGTTTGATGGCCGAAGAGGCATTATCCCCGTTCGCCCGCGGCTCAGCGCGCGCCGGGTCCTCGCCACCCTCACCGGAATCCGAGCGCGCGCCGATGCGGTTCATGGCAATCGAGAGCGTCTCATGCGCCTCCGGGCTTAGCGCGCCCAATGAAATGCCGGGGGCGAGCAGAACTTTGCGGATTTCGGTGATGCTCTCGACCTCGTCGATCGAGATGGGCGTGCGCCCGGCGCGGCGAAAATCCAGCAGATCGCGCAATGCCACCGGGGCCTGTTTGCGCACCATATCGGCATAGCGCCGGTAGAGCTGATAGCTGTTCGAGCCGACCGCACTTTGCAGCAGATGGATCGCGTTATTATCGAATGCGTGGGTCTCGCCCTTGCGGCGCAGCCGGTACATGCCGCCCACTTCCAGCGGCACGACATTGCCGTTCCACGCAGCCTTGTTCAGGTCGAGCACCTTATGCGCGATGCCGGGCAGCCCGATGCCGGAAATGCGTGAGGCCATGCCGGGAAAAAACTCCCCCACCAGCGCGCGTGACAGCCCGATCGCCTCGAAATTATAGCCGCCGCGATATGAGGCGATCATCGAGATTCCAAGCTTGCTCATCACCTTCAACAGACCCTTATCGACCGCTTTTTTGTAGCGCCCGATGCATTCCTTCAAGGTAAGTTTGCCAAACAGCCCGCGCGCGTGGCGGTCGGCGATGCTTTCTTGCGCCAGATAGGCATTAATGGTGGTGGCCCCCACGCCGACCAGCACCGCGAAATAATGCACATCCATACATTCGGCGGCGCGCACATTCAGGCTGGTGAAGGTCCGCAATGATTGCCGGACCAGATGCGTATGCACCGCTCCGGTGGCGAGGATCATGGGGATCGGCGCGCGCTCAGCACTCATCGCCTCGTCGGTTAAAATGACATGCGTGCAGCCCGCGCGCACACCTTCCTCGGCTTCGCGCCGGATGCGCGCAATGGCGCGGCGCAGACCATCCTCGCCATTGCTTACCTTGAATGTGCAATCAACCACGCAGGCATTTTTGCCCATCTCGCGGCGCATCGCCTCGAATTCAGCCGTTGAAAGTACAGGTGAATCCAGCTGCAACAAATCGCATTGCTCGGAATCCTCATCGAGCACATTGCCGAGATTGCCGAGCCGGGTCTTCAGCGACATCACCCTGGTCTCGCGCAGGCTGTCGATGGCGGGGTTGGTGACCTGGCTGAAACTCTGGCGGAAAAAATGATGCAACCCGCGATATTTCTCAGACAGCACGGCAATCGGCGTGTCATCGCCCATTGAGCCCGTGGCCTCCTGCCCGTCCTCCACCATCGGGTGGAGCAGTAATTCCAGCTCTTCGAGCGTATAGCCCACCGCAAGCTGGCGGCGGCGCAGCCCCTCGGCATCCAGCCGCACGGGCTCCGGTGCGTCGGTTTTCACGATATGGTCGATAACGGTAATGCGCTTGACCCAGTCGCCGAAATCCTGCCTTGCGGCCAGCATGTCCTTGATCTCGGAATCGTGATAGAATGTTGCGCTATCGAGATTGACGCCGATGGTCTGGCCGGGGCCGACATGGCCCTTCTCGATCATCTCATCCTCGTCGAGCTTCACCATCCCGGTCTCGGAGCCCACAATCAGCATTTTTTTGGTGGTGACACAGTACCGCAAGGGGCGCAGGCCGTTACGGTCCAGCCCGGCAATCACAAAATGCCCATCTGTCGCCGCAATCGCCGCCGGGCCATCCCATGGCTCCATCACGGCATTACAATAGTGGAACAAATCCCGGTGGGCCTTTGGCATGGTCGCGTCATTGCCGATCGAGGGCGGGATCATCAGGGCCTTGGCCATTGGCGCGTCGCGCCCGGCGCGCACCAAAAGCTCGAATACATTATCCAGCACCGCCGTATCCGAGCCGCCCGCCTGCACCACAGGCTTGATGACCGACAAAAACGTGTCGAGCCCCTGGGCCGCCAGGCGTGTCTCGTGGCTTTTCATCCAGTTGATATTGCCCGCCACCGTGTTGATCTCGCCATTATGCGCCAGCATGCGGAAAGGCTGGGCGAGGCTCCATGTGGGGAAAGTGTTGGTGGAATAACGCTGATGATAGATGGCAAAGCGCGAGATGAAGCGCGCATCCAGCAGATCGGGGTAGAAATCGGTCAGAGACGCGGCCAGGAACATGCCTTTATAGATGATCGAGCGGCATGAGAGCGAGCAGATATAAAGCTCGGATATCTGCGCTGCGATCGCCGCCTTCTCGATCTTGCGGCGGATGATATATAATTCGCGCTCGAAATCATCGTCCGATAGGTCGCGCGGGCTCCAGATCATGATCTGTTCGATCTCAGGGCGCGTGGCGTTGGCCTTCTCACCGATGCATTGCACGTTGATCGGCACCTGCCGCCAGCCATAGATCCGGTAGCCGAAGCTCAAAATTTCGGTCTCGACGATCTGGCGGCAACGCTCCTGCGCTGAGAGATCGGTTTTCGGCAGGAACACCATGCCGACGGCAATCGGGCCGGACCGCAACCCATCGCCCGAGCGGCGGATTTCATCGGCGAAAAAATCCTGCGGAATTTCAATGTGAATCCCCGCCCCGTCACCGGTTTTGCCATCGGCATCCACGGCCCCGCGATGCCACACGGCTTTCAGCGCATCGATCCCGGCCTGCACGATATCCCGGCGCTTTTTGCCGTCCAACGCCGCCACCAGCCCGACGCCGCAGGCATCATGCTCCTGCTCGCGGGCATAGGTGTCTTTCAAAATCTTGGCATTGGCGGCCCAGCTTGCGAGGAATTCCGCTGCGGTCTCTTGGGTCATAGATCAACTCCCTTAGGGGATATTACAACATTCCGGTGCATTATTCAGCGGCCTGGAGCATTTCAGCGGCCATGAACTGCCTGTGCATCGAGGCCGCCGCGTCCCGCCCGTCGCGGATCGCCCAGACCACGAGCGAGGCCCCGCGCACGATGTCACCGGCGGCGAACACGCCGGGCAGGCTGGTCTCAAAGCTTGCCGGGTCGATTTTCAGCGTGCCCCAGCCTGTCAGTTTCAATGACGGCTCGTTAAACGCGGCGGGCGCATCCTCGGGGTCGAACCCGAGCGCCTTGATCACGAGGTCGGCGGGAACGGTGAATGACGACCCGGCGATGGGATCGACCGACATCCGCCCGGAGGCATCGGGCAGGCCAAGATGCATCCGCGTCGCGCGCACGCCTGTCACATGGTCGTCACCCAAAAACGCCTCGGGTGCGGCAAGCCAGGTGAACACCACGCCCTCATCCTCGGCATTCCCCACTTCGCGCAGCGAGCCCGGCATGTTCTCCCGGTCCCGGCGGTACAGGCAGGTGACGGATTTGGCGTTTTGGCGGATGGCGGTGCGCACGCAATCCATCGCGGTATCGCCGCCGCCGATCACCACGACATTTTTGCCCGCCGCGTTCAACCGCCCTGAGGTGAAATCCGGCACGCTGTCGCCCAGGCCGTGGCGGTTGGAGGTGATGAGGTAGTCGAGCGCGGGCACGATGCCCGGCAACCCTGAGCCCGGACCGGCGATCTCGCGCGGTTTGTAAACGCCGGTCGCGATCAGGATGTTGTCATGCGCGGCGCGCAGGCTGGCAAAGCTGGTCGCCCCGCCGATATCGGCGTTGAGGACAAATTTGATACCGCCATCTTCCAGCCATTTCCAACGGCGCAATACGATATCTTTCTCAAGCTTGAACCCCGGTATGCCGTAGATCAACAACCCGCCAACGCGGTCGTGCCGGTCATAGACCGTGACCTGATACCCCAGAGACCGCAAAGCCTCCGCCGCCGCGAGACCCGCCGGGCCCGCGCCGATAATGCCGATGGATTGCCGCCTTTCCGTTTTGGGCGCGATCGGCTTGACCCAGCCCTGCTCGAAAGCGGTATCGGTGATGTAACGCTCAACCGCGCCGATGGTAACGGAGTCGAAGCCTTTTTCGATCACGCAATTGCCCTCGCACAGCCTGTCCTGCGGGCAGATGCGGCCGCAAATTTCCGGAAATGTGTTGGTGGCGGATGATAACTCATAGGCTTCCTCCAACCGCCCCTCGGCGGTGAGCTTCAGCCAGTCCGGGATGTTGTTCGAGAGCGGGCAATGGACCGAACAAAATGGAATGCCGCATTGGCTGCACCGGCTGGCCTGTGCCTTGGCGGCCTGCGTGTCGAAGCGCGCATAGATCTCGTCGAAATCAGCACGACGCGCGAGCACCTTGCGCTTTTCCGGGGTCTGCTGCGCCAAATGGGTGAATTGCAGCATTTTTTCGGTCATCATCTCGCTCCCGCTTCGTCAATGGCATAACGGGCTGCGCAACATTATTGCCCCGCAGCAAATCTCAATGTGCTATTAACGAAGAAGTAGGCACGACACCAGTGATTTTTTCATATTGAGACATTATAACTGTCTTAATATCTAATTTTTTCTGTGACAGCACCTCTGAAGCCTTGATTTTATCGAAAATTAGGTCCGGTTTGTATTCTATTTTTTGAACATCGTCGTTTTGCTCCGCCCGGCTTTGCGGTATCGGGCGAGATACCCCGGCAATATCAGCGCCATCGGCGTCGGCGTGATGCCTAATTCCGGCAGGCCGGGAACCCCCGCCGCGACGATATTATCCCGCTGCAACAGCTTTATCTGATCGCGGGTTAAAAGCTTGCCCGGAAGCCGCTCCAGAATGGCGGCCTGGATACGCGCCAGCGGCAATGGCAGGTCGAGCAGCATGCGGTTACGCTCGATCAGCGCCAACATATCCGTGATCAAGGCACGAAAGGTTTTTATATCCGGCCCGCCCAGTTCAAAAATCTGCCCGGCGGCCTGGTCCTGCAACACCGCCATCACCGCATCGGCGACATCGCCCACATACACAGGTTGGAAGCGTGCAGCACCGCCGACCAGCGGGATGACCGGCGAGATCATCGCCATGGCCGCGAAGCGGTTAAAAAACTGATCCTCCGCGCCGAACACGATCGAAGGCCGCAAGATCACCGCATCGGCGAAGGCCGCGCGCACCGCTTGTTCCCCGGCATATTTGCTGCGCGCGTATAATGAAGGACTCGAAGCATCCGCGCCGATGGCCGATACATGGATGAAATGGCGCGCGACGGAACTGGCGGCAAGCCGCGCGATCCGCCCCGCGGCTTCGGCATGGACGCGCATGAAATCCCCGGCTTTTGCCTCGGCCAGAATGCCGTTGAGGTTGACCACGACCTCGGCACCCTCGGTAGCCCGGGCGACCAAGGTTTCCTCATGCAGGGGCGCGTAGAGTGGCACGATCTGACCGATGCTTCCCATCGGCCGCAAGGTGCTTGCTTTGCCCACATCGCGCAGTGCGAGGCGAACGATATAACCCTGATCGGCGAGGCGTTTGACCACATACCGCCCGATAAATCCCGAGGCGCCAAATACCGTCGCCACTCTGCGCGTCGCCGACATGATCATTCTCCCATTTGAACCGCTTTAGTAAGCTCTGCCCCCGGCAGCCTCAAGAGAGCGCGGTTGACGGGGCATTGGCGGGATTGTACACGCGCCCACGCCCGCAATAGACGTGAGAGACACCTGCCCAGGTGGCGAAATTGGTAGACGCACTAGCTTCAGGTGCTAGCGACCGCAAGGTCATGGAAGTTCGAGTCTTCTCCTGGGCACCAAACTCTCGGCCCCCGACCGGGCCGCATCGCCCCAGGAAAAGATCATCCACAAAGCCATGGACAATATTCATCTCCATAAACACGATCTCCCGGCGGGGCTCGATCTCGGGACCGTGGTGGCGGTTGATACAGAAACGATGGGCCTGGACCCACGACGGGACAGGCTTTGTCTGGTGCAATTATCAAGCGGGGATGGCAGCGCGCATCTGGTGCAGATCATCCCGCCGCAGCTAGGCGGGCGCGGCGCGAATTGCCCCAATCTGAAAGCCTTGCTCGCCGACCAGCACGTAACCAAGCTGTTCCACTACGCGCGGTTCGACATCGCGGCCTTGTTCAACGGACTCGGAGTCCTCACCGCGCCGGTCATCTGCACCAAGATCGCCGCCAAGCTGGTGCGCACCTATACCGACCGCCAGGGGCTCAAGGATTTATGCCGGGACCTCGCGGGGGTTGAGATTTCCAAGCAGCAGCAAACCAGCGATTGGGGAGCGGTGGACCTGCTGCCCGAGCAGCGCGCCTATGCCGCGTCCGACGTGCTCTATCTGCATGCTATCTGGGCCAAGCTGGAAGCCTTGCTGCAACGGGAGAACCGGGTGGACATCGCGCGCGCGGCCTTTGCCTTTCTGCCGGCGCGCGCGCAGCTCGACCTTATGGGATATGCCGAGCCTGATATTTTTCATCACTGATCACGTTCATGGCGCCAGCTTTGGTTACACTGGGTTGCGAAGCGATCAGTTGACCGAACAGGCACCGCTGTCCATACCGTTTTCATGAGTATTGGCGAACATAAGCTGAATGCCGTTATTGCGGCGTGGCCGGCGAACGATCTCCAAACCGCCAGAGACCTTGCCATTGCGCGTGACGTGCTGACGACCGAGGCAACCGCGCTGGGCGCGCTGGCGGCGGGGCTTGGCGCTGAATTTCGTGTGGCGGTGGATATGCTCATCGGCATCACCGGCCGGATTGTGGTCACAGGTATGGGTAAATCGGGCCATGTCGCCCGCAAGATCGCCGCCACTTTGGCCTCCACCGGCAGCCCGGCGCTATTTGTTCACCCAGCGGAGGCGAGCCATGGCGATCTTGGCATGATCGTCGCCGGGGATGCCGTGATCGCGCTGTCGAATTCCGGGGAGGCGATGGAGCTTGCGGCCATCATATCGCATGCCAGCCGGATCGGCCTGAAGCTGGTCGGCATCACGTCAGCCGCCGAAAGCAGCCTTGCCACTGCCGCGTCTGTGGCACTGATCCTGCCGCCAGCGGCGGAAGCCGGGCCGATCGGGCTGGCACCGACCACCAGCACCACGATGCAAATGGCGCTGGGCGATGCCCTGGCCTTGGCGTTGCTCGCGCGCCGGGGGTTTTCCGCAGGGGATTTCCGCGACATTCACCCTGGCGGCACGCTGGGTGCGCGGTTGAAGCGCGTGCGCGACCTGATGCACCAGGGCGATGAATTGCCGCTGGTCGCCCCCGGAACCACCATGGACCGCGCCTTGATCACCATGACCGCCAAACGATTTGGCGCGCTGGGCGTGGCGGACGCGGCGAACCGCCTGCTCGGGATCGTCACCGATGGCGATCTGCGCCGGGCGATGAACCCCGATCTGCTGTCCCGCGCGGTTGAGAGCATCATGAATCCGGCCCCAAAAACCATTGGCCCGGACGCCCTGGCCGAGGACGCCCTGCGCGAGATGAACCATGCATCCCGCCCCGTTACCGCCTTATTTGTGGTGGATGAACGTAACATCGTGTGCGGTATCCTTCATATTCACGACCTATTGCGGGCGGGGCTGGCGTGAGCCCGGCGCATCGCGAGCGTATTCTCGACGGGTTGCGCCGCCGCAACCCGGAAATTGTTTCAGCCATCGCCCGGCGCAGCGCGGCGGTTACGTTGGGTAAACGGTTATTGCCCGTGGCGGCGGCGGGGTTGATCGCGGCCCTTGCCATTGCCCCCTCGCTGCATTCCGGGCCCGAGGCGAACCGCGTGACCTATCATGTAAGATCAACGAGCGCGGGAGCCTCAGGCTCGACTATGCAGAGCGCGTCCTATCATGGGCTGGATCAACACGGGCAGCCCTTCACGCTCACCGCCACCAGCGCCGATGAACGAAACAGCGATAACATCGCGCTGACCCAGCCTGAGGGTGACATCACGCTGACATCAGGGGCGTGGCTGATGTTGAAATCCGATACCGGCATGTATCACCAGAAAACCCAAAGGCTGGGGCTGACGGGGAACGTAACGCTTTACCGCAATGACGGCACGACACTGAATGTGGCGCGCGCGGATATCGACATGAAGGGCGGCAACGCACAGAGCAACGCCCCTGTGCAGGCGCAGGGCCCGTTTGGCACGTTGAATGCCGCGAATGGCTTTGTCCTCGCGGATCGCGGCCAGACCGTGACATTCAACGGCCCGGCCACGCTGATATTGACCCAGGCGCAATGAGGCAATTTTTATCAGCCTGCGTTATCGGCCTGGCACTCGGCGGCCCGGTCTATGCGCAAAGCCTTGATCTGGGCGGCACGCCGGGTGGCCCGCCAACGCCAATCCGCATTACCGCGAGCCAGGGGATTGAGTGGCAGCAAGCCAGCCAGACCGTGACCGCCACGGGCAATGCCCAGGCCGTGCGCGGCGGGGTGACCGTCGATGCCGACCAGCTTATCGCGCATTACCGCAAAAAACCCGGCGGCAGCACGCCCGCCACGGAAGCCAAGGCCGATTCTACCGATCCCCTGAACCAGGGCGGTAACGAGCTTTATGAGCTGGATGCCATCGGCCATGTGCATATCTTCACCGCCACCGACAATGCCTATGCCGACCGCGCGGTGTATCAGCTCGACCAGAATGTTCTGGTCCTGACCGGCCAGCACCTGAAGCTCACCACGCCGCATGATGTGATCACCGCACGCGACGCCATCGAGTATCATGCCACCACACGAGTGGCCGTGGCGCGGGGCAATGCGCTGATCACCGCCGATGATGGCCGCTCGATCGCCGCCGATACGCTGGTCGGCTATCTGCTGCCCGCCAGTACCGTACCATCCAAAGCGGCCCCAGGGGGGGATGAGTTGGCCCAGAGCGGTAAACTGCGCGAGGTCGATGCGTTCGGCCATGTGGTGATCCACACCACATCCGACACCGTAACCGGCGATAAGGGCGTATATCTGCCGCAAACCGACCGGGCGCGGCTGGCGGGAGATGTGCATATCATCCACGGGCCCAACGAGCTGGCGGGGGCGGATGCGCTGATTAATATGAAAACCGGGGTCGCGACCTTGGTGGCCGGGCCGGGTGGGCAGGTCAGTGGCGTGATTCTACCGAATGCGGGCACGCCCAAATGAACGGACCCGGCCTGGTGGCGAACGGCCTCGGCAAGCAGTTCAAAAAACGCCCGGTGGTTCGCAATGTCTCGATCTCGGTGAAACGTGGCGAGGCGGTCGGCCTGCTCGGCCCCAACGGCGCCGGCAAAACCACTACGTTCTATATGATCGTCGGGCTGATCGCGCCCGATTCCGGCAATATCACTTTGGATGGCGCGGAGATTTCGACACTGCCGATGTATCGCCGCGCGCGGCTGGGCATTGGCTATCTGCCGCAGGAGGCGAGCGTGTTTCGCGGCCTGAATGTGGAACAAAACATCATGGCCGCACTGGACGTGGTAGAGCCCGACCGTGACCGCCGCCAAGCCATGCTGACAGCATTGCTGGCGGAATTCGGCATCTCGCATCTCAGGCGTACCCCGGCTCTGGCGCTCTCAGGCGGGGAGCGCAGGCGCGTTGAAATTGCCCGCGCGCTGGCCACCGCGCCCAATTATATCCTGCTGGATGAACCCTTGGCCGGGATCGACCCGATCGCGGTGGGGGAGATCAGGGATCTGGTCTCGCATCTTAAACATCGCGGCCTCGGCGTGCTGATCACCGACCATAATGTGCGGGAAACGCTGGAGATCATCGACCGCGCCTATATTCTATATGACGGACAGGTGTTGATGGAGGGCGATCCGGCAGCGGTGGTGGCCAACCAGGATGTGCGGCGGGTGTATCTGGGCGAAAGCTTCAGTCTGTAATTTTCGCCGGCTTGGGTCGGTGTTTGGCGCAAGGCTGGTGAGGCGGCCGCGCGCCAAAATTGACTTTTTGACCAACGGTCATTCTTTAGAACCTTTGATATAATACCAATCGCCGTAAAGGATGACACTTGGCATAACACTCTTTGCTGACGCGCGGCCGCCCCACCAGCCCCGCAGTATTATGCCAATCCGCGAAGACAGTGACACATCCAAGTAAGCAGCCGCTTTTTTGAAAAAAAGCGGCGCAAAAAACTTTTGTTATGCCGGTGCCGGGCTTCTGGAACCCCAATGGCCCAGATTAATAATGTTTTTTTGCTTCTT
>JAQNCU010000332.1 GCA_029077775.1 Acidocella sp.
AAACCGGCCCATCGGGTCGGTCTCAAAGGCAAGGTCGGTCAGCATGGAGGCGACCGAAAGCCATGAAGCCTCCCGCCTTGCGCTGTTGATGACCGGGGTGGCGTGGGCATTTGGTGGTCTGATCATTAGGGGTTGAATACCGAGGAAAAGGTTAACACAAATTGAAGGGTTGGCACCGCGCGTTGACATATCGCGCGCCGCGCTTGCATGGTCCGCGCGATGACCAGGAAACACAGGAACACCCATGGACCACGCCGTGATTGTTGAGACCGAGAGCCCCGCAACCGCTGCCGGGACCGCGGATCTGGCGGCGGCGGTGGAGGCCGCATGGGCGCGGCGGGCCGAGATCTCTCCGGCTACCAAGGGGGCTGACCGTGAGGCTATTGAGGCTGCTTTATCCGGGCTCGATGCCGGGTCGCTGCGTGTCGCGGCCCCGCAGGATGGGGACTGGGTGGTGCATCAATGGCTGAAACAGGCCGTGCTGTTGTCGTTCCGGCTGTATCCGAATTTGCTGCTTGCGGGGGCCGGTGGCGCGCCGGTTTTCGACAAAGTGCCGATGAAATTCGCGGGCTGGGACGAAGCGCGTTTTGCCGCCGCCGGGTTCCGCGCTTTGCCGGGCGCGATTGTCCGGCGCTCAGCCTATATCGCGCCCGGCGCGGTGCTGATGCCTTGTTTTTTGAATGTCGGCGCGCGGGTGGGTGAGGGCACGATGATCGACACCTGGTCCACCGTGGGGTCATGCGCGCAGGTGGGCCGCAATTGCCATATCAGCGGTGGTGTCGGCCTGGGCGGCGTGCTGGAGCCTTTGCAGGCCAACCCGGTGATCATCGAGGATGATTGCTTTATCGGCGCGCGCGCCGAGGTCGCGGAGGGCGTGATCGTGCAGCAGGGTGCCGTGCTCTCGATGGGCGTGTTCCTCGGTGCCTCGACCAGGATCATCGACCGCGAAACGGGCGAGATTTTCACGGGCCGGGTGCCGCCTTATGCGGTGGTGGTGCCGGGCACCCTGCCGGGCCGCGCATTGCCGGATGGCGCGCCGGGGCCGGGGCTTGCCTGCGCGGTGATCGTCAAGCGCGTGGACGCGCAGACGCGGGCCAAAACCTCGATCAACGAGCTGCTGCGCGCCTGATGGACCCGCTGCCTCTGGCCCAGGCGCTGCTGCGCTGCCGATCCGTCACCCCGGCGGATGACGGCGCGCAGAGTGTTCTGGCGTTGCAGCTCGCCCGGCTGGGTTTTACCATCACCCGGCTGCGGTTTGGCGATATCGAGAATTTATACGCCGAGCGGCTGGGGCCAGGGCGGCATTTATGCTTTGCCGGGCATACCGATGTGGTACCGCCAGGTGAGGGCTGGCGGCATGACCCGTTTGCCGGCGTGGTGGAGGATGGCGTGCTCTATGGCCGGGGTGCTGTGGACATGAAAGGCGCGATCGCGGCATTTGTTGCCGCCGTGGCGCAGACGAAAAACCATGTGTCCCTGTTGATCACCGGCGACGAGGAGGGCGAGGCCGTGAACGGCACGGCGCCGGTGCTGGAATGGATGGAACGCCACGGCAAATTGCCGGATTTTTGTCTGGTGGGGGAGCCGACATCGCGCGTAACACTTGGCGACACCATAAAAATCGGCCGGCGTGGCTCACTCAGCGCGAAGATTAACGTGCCGGGGCGCCAGGGGCATGTCGCGTATCCACATCTGGCCGACAACCCGATCCACAGGCTGCTGCCCGCGTTGGCGGCCATGGCGGCGCATAAATTCGATGAGGGGTCGGCGTTTTTCCAGCCGACGGCGTTGCAGGTCACGTCGGTCGATGTCGGCAACGAGGCCGCCAACGTGATCCCCCAGGCGGCGACGGCGCGGCTGAACATCCGGTTCAACGATCTGCAAACGCCTTCGGGCCTCGAGGATTATCTGACCGAGACCCTGGCGCGTTTTGCGCCTTCGGCATCGCTCGCGGTGGCCTGTACGGGCGGGGCCTTCATTACGCAGCCGGGGGCGCATACCGAGGCGTTGATCCAGGCGATCCGCGCGGTCACCACGGCCGAGCCCGAGCCCAATACCGGCGGGGGTACATCCGATGCGCGGTTTATCGCGAAATATTGCCCGGTGGCGGAGTTCGGGCTGGTGGGCGCGCGGATGCATCAGACCGATGAGGGCGTGAGCGTAGCGGAATTGCGCAGTTTGAAAGAGATTTATCAGATTTTGATCCAGAGTTATTGCGTATGATCCTGCGCGGGCTTTGGCTGCTGGCGCGCGGGCGGGACACTGGTTTGCGCGAATTCGCTGATGGTCTGGATGGGTTCACCGCCTCTCTGGCACCATTGATCGCCTTTCCGCTGGTCGGCGCCGGGGTCTCGGCGCTGGGCGGTGACTGGCAATTGGCGATCATCGCGTTCTTGTCGCGGGTGAGCGTGGTGCTGGCGCTGCCGTTGATCATCCATGAATATGCGCGCCGCACCGGGCGAGAGGCTTTGTGGCTCCGCACCGCCACCGCGCTCGACTGGTCGTTTTGGCTGCTGATGCCTCTGCTCTTCATAGCGGCCTTTGCCGGGGCGGCGCTGGTCGAGGCCGGGGTGGCGATGCAAAATGCGGAATATGCCGCACTCGGGTTTATTGTGGGCTACCAGATCTGGCTGCATTGGTTTGTGGTGCGCGCCGGGTTGCAGATGAAGGCGCTCGCCGCCGCCGCCCTGGTGCTGGTAAGCGGTGCTGTGGCCTTGTTACTGACCGCTGCGCCCTTCGCGTTGAATTACGCCTTCACCGGGCAAATGATGCCGGGGTAATTTGAGAGTTATTCAGCCATCGCCGAGGCATCTGACCGCGTGGCCCCAACCCGGGCGGCAAGGGACGCGGCCATGAACGGGTCCAGCGCGCCATCGAGCACGGCGGCGGGGTTGCCAGTCTCGTGGTTGGTGCGCAGATCCTTCACCAATTGATACGGGGCCAGCACATAGGAGCGGATTTGGTGGCCCCAGCCGATATCGGTTTTGGCGGCCTCGATGCTGGCCGAGGCAGCCTCGCGTTTTTGTAACTCCATCTCGTACATCCGGGCCTTGAGCATGGTCATCGCGGTGGCGCGGTTGCGGTGCTGGCTGCGGTCGGTCTGGCAGGCGACGATGATGCCTGTGGGAACATGGGTGATGCGGATGGCCGATTCGGTCTTGTTCACGTGCTGGCCGCCAGCGCCCGAGGCGCGGAAGGTATCGACCTTCAAATCCGCCGGGTTGATCTCGATCTCGATAGTGTCATCGACCACCGGATAGACCCAGACCGATGAGAAGCTGGTATGCCGACGCGCGGCTGAATCAAAAGGCGAGATGCGGACAAGGCGATGCACACCCGACTCGGTTTTCAGCCAGCCATACGCATTGGCGCCGTTGATCTGCATGGTCACGGATTTGATCCCGGCCTGCTCGCCCTCTGACTGGTCGAGGATTTCGACCTTGAAGCCGCGCGCCTCGGCCCAGCGTGTGTACATGCGCGCCAGCATCTGCGCCCAATCCTGCGCCTCGGTCCCGCCGGAGCCTGCGTTGATCTCCATGAAGGCGTCGCGGCCATCGGCCTCGCCGGAGAGCAGGCTCTCGATCTCGCGGTGTTTGGCATCTTCGGCCAGCGCGGATAATGTGGATATGGCGTCTTTGACCATCGCATCGTCGGCCTCGGCCT
>JAQNCU010000333.1 GCA_029077775.1 Acidocella sp.
ACATTATTAATCTGGGCCATTGGGGTTCCAGAAGCCCGGCACCGGCATAACAAAAGTTTTTTGCGCCGCTTTTTTTCAAAAAAGCGGCTGCTGACTTGGATGTGTCACTGTCTTCGCGGATTGGCATAATATTGCGGGGCTGGTGGGGCGGCCGCGCGTCAGCAAAGAGTGTTATGCCAAGTGTCATCCTTTACGGCGATTGGTATAAGAACCTTCTTTTTCTGGAAGAAAGAGAAGCGAAAAGACTTTTGTCCTGCTGGGTCATAGACGGTGGCGCCTGTTACGCCCACGACCCAAAACATCAAAAATTTTGCACCGCTTTTTTAAAAGCGGCTTCTTGCTTTCATACCAACCGCCCCGCAAAGGGCGGCAGGTAATCGGCGGCGTCGAACTCCAGAACCCAGAGATCGGGGTCGTAGCGGATTTGTTTGGCGATATAGGCATCCGCTGCGTCCTCGGGCACCGGGGCGGGGCCTGTGGCGCGCATCCAGGCAAGCTCGCCCTCGGCATCGCGGAACTGGGTGAGCACCATGTTGCCGGTGCGCCCGCGCAAGATAACGAGAATACCCCCGGCATCGGCATCGCCCTTGCGGATCACCATACCGGGCTTGTTATCCACCGTGCCGAGGCGAAGTGCCGCCGCGACCCACAGTCCCGCCTTGATCCGCGGCTCACTCATGCTAATGCCTGTGTTTGAGTTATCATTTGATCTGCTCTGCCCGCGTCCGAAATTTTTCTCAAGCCATTACAAGGATATGCCAGCATGACCCGCGCTTTTGCCGCCGCGATTATTTTCACATTGACCATGACACAAGCCGCCCGCGCGGCGGACCCGGTAACCTTCGGGCTCGATTGGGTGGCGGAGCCCGAATATGGCGGGTATTATCAGGCGCTGGCGACAGGCATTTACAAAAAATATGGGCTGGATGTAACCATCGTTGAAGGCGGGCCGGAGGTGAATAATGCCGAGCTGCTGGTCGCCGGACGCCTGACATTCGATATCACATCCAATTCCTTTCTGGCCCTGAATTTCGCGCAGGAGAAAATCCCGTTCGAGGCCGTGGCCGCGGGGTTTCAAAAAGATCCGGACGTGCTTATCGCGCATCCCGGCGTCGGCAATAACAGCTTCGCCGAGCTGAAAGGCAAGCCGATCGCCATCAGCTCTGACACACGGGCAAGCTGGTGGAATTATCTGAAAGCGAAATACGGCTATTCGGATTCCCAATTGCGGCCCTACGGTTTCAGTCTGACGCCGTTTTTTACCAATAAACAGGCAATCCAGGAGGCCTATGTCACAGATGAGCCCTATCTCGTGAAGCAAAAAACCGGGCACTTTCCGGTGGTGATGATGCTTTCTGATTCCGGCTTCGATGGTTACGCCAGCCTGATCGCGACCAGCGACAAACTGGTAAAAACCAACCCTGACCTCGTACAGCGCTTTATCGATGCCTCGACCGAGGGCTGGTATTCCTATCTTTACGGCAACCCAGCGCCAGCCTTCGCCGCAATCGAGAAGGCCAACCCGGATATGACCCCGGGGCTGCTGAAATATGGCTATGACCAGATCAAGGCGCGTGGCATCGTCGATTCCGGTGACACCAAAAAACTTGGGATCTATGCCATGACCAACGCCCGCTGGGCGACCTTTTTCAACCAGATGGCGGCAACCGGGCTTTACGATAAATCGATGAACTACAAAGCCGGATATACGCTGCAATTTGTCGATCATGGGTTCGGCCTGAAAAAATAATGCTGCGGCTGGAGGGGATCATCAAACGTTTCGATACCGGAACGCTCGCCCTCGACGGAATTTCCGCCACAATCGATACTGGCGCGTTTGTGGCCCTGCTCGGGCCTTCGGGCTGCGGCAAGTCCACGCTGTTGCGCCTGCTGGCAGGGCTGGAGGCACCTAGCCACGGCACCATCCACTGGGATGCCGGGCACAAGCCCGGCCCCGGCGAGATCGGCTTCGTTTTTCAAGACGCAACCCTGCTGCCCTGGGCGGACGCGGCGGCGAATATATTCCTGCCGCTGCGGCTGCGGGGGGAGAGTCGGGCGCAGGCCGCACCCAAAATCACAGCGGCCTTGGCACAAGTGGGCTTGAGCGCGTTCGCCACCGCGCGACCGGGCGCATTGTCCGGCGGCATGAAAATGCGCGTGTCGATCGCACGGGCTTTGGTTAATGAACCCGTATTGCTGTTGATGGACGAACCTTTCGCGGCACTCGATGAATTCACCCGGCATAAATTGCAGGAAGATCTGCACGCGCTGTGGCGGCGTACGGGTACGACCATCGTCTTCGTCACGCACTCAATCTACGAGGCCGCATATCTGGCGAACCGTATCCTGGTGATGTCACCCCGCCCGGGGCGCATCGCGGCGGATATCACCACCGCATTACCCGAAGGGCTGGGCCGTCGGGATGGCCCGGAATATTCCGCCCTGGTGCGGCAGATCACCGCCACCTTCCGCGATGTGATGCCGGCATGATCAGGGGGCTCACGCGGCTCGCACCCTTTATCTTTGGCCTCAGCGCGCTTGGCGCCTGGCAGGCGGCGGTGTGGGGGCTGGCGGTGCCATCCTACGTGCTGCCCGGACCAATCGACATCGTTCAGGCCTATCTGGGCGACTACACGGTGCTCAACCCGGCCTTGCTCTCCACACTGACTGTAACGGTAACCGCCCTGCTGGCAGCAACCGCCATCGGCGTTTTTCTGGCTGTGGCAATGGCGGCGAGCAATTTGTTCCGCGCCGCCATCCAGCCCTGGGCGGTGATACTACAGGTCACGCCGGTCGTGGCGATCGCGCCTCTGATCATCATCTGGGTCAACCAGCCATTCATCGCGCTGGTGGTGTGCGCAACCATCGTGGCGTTCTTCCCGATATTATCCAACACCGCCGCTGGGCTGGCGGCCACGCCTGCAGCCCTGCTGGACCTGTTCACGCTGAACGGGGCAAGCCGTTGGGAGATTTTATTCTGGCTGCGCCTGCCCTCGGCATTGCCAAACTTCCTCACCGGCCTGCGGATTTCCGGCACTTTGGCGCTGGTGGGTGCCGTGGTGGCAGAATTCGTTGCGGGCTCCGGCGGGTTCGCCTCCGGCCTCGCTTACCGGATCATCGAGGCGAGCTACCGTCTCGAAATCCCCCGCATGTTTGCCGCCCTCGTCTTGCTGGGAATGAGCGGGATTATCATTTATGCTTTACTGGGGCTTTTGGAGCGCGCGCTGCTTCGCGGCCGGGACATCTAACGATCGGAGACATGAATGACCGCAACGCCGAAAACATTGAGCAAAGGCCAGCTCGCCTATGAGACCGAGCGGGCAAAGAAGGCGGGCAAATCCCTCGATGAATGGCTGAAGGCCAAAGCCCGCGCTGAAGCCGCGGAGGCTGCAAAGGCCGTGGTCAAACCGGCAAAAAAACCGGGCCTGATCAGCCGGTTGATCGACAAGGCGCATAAGCCGATTTGAGCGGTAAAACGGCCCTCATGGTCCCACACCGCGCATTATCCGCCTCTGATCGCCCATCTGCGGTCACCATGCAAAAGGTGGCGGCACCAAATCTGATATTTTGGGTCATAAAAACCGCGATCACATCGGCTGGCGACATCTCCGGCGATGTCCTGTCTCTGACATTACGCCTTGGCTATGTGGCCG
>JAQNCU010000334.1 GCA_029077775.1 Acidocella sp.
GCTGGTAACGATCCACTTTACAGGCAGTGATTTTAGGAGCTTGCAATAGGCTGGACCAGCCTTATCCCTGTGATTGTAGAGGCTCCGGCGCTCGGTTCGCCAATCCAGCCGGATCGCTGACTTGTCTCCGTGCCCCGTGATCTTCGGCGGTAGTTTCGGCTTATCCCAGAGGGCAACGGAGTTCAGAACGTGGTAATTTGAACCGTAGGGGTGCTGATTATAGGGAGGATCAATATATGCAATGGCCGGGCGCCTTACGTAAGCATCCAACGAGTGGGCGACATTCTGCGCATCGGCTCGGAGCACAACGTTGTCCTGCCCGTTATCCAGGAAGATGGCTGGTCGCAGCATCAGGTCGCCTGCGATGCGGTAGAGTGCGGTGGCTGTCTGCCCTCCCCAACCGTTGTGGAATCCCTTAAACACGCCGCTGGTGTTCGAGTTGTAGCAGGCATTGTAGAGGAGGGGTGCCAGTAAGCAGGCTTTCTGCACAGGCGAGAGGTCGCCAGCATCGTCCCATGCCGCGATCTGCTTCCGAATAGCGTCGATGCGCATCCCGTTCTTGCGCATATAGAACATGCGATCTCGCTTGATGTCGTATTGCTCGTCGTCATCCGGGCAGAGATGGCGTGTAACCCAACCTCAATGAGGAGGGAGGCCGTTCAGATGGTTCAGAACGTCCTCATAGGACTTTCGCCCGTCGAAATAGGCCGAGGCGGATTGAGTTTCGATGTAGCACTGATTTATGGCCTGACTGTATGGTTCCCAATCATTCGAGATCACTCGAAAGCCAACACTTTTAGGCTCAGGACCCGTTAAAATCCTTGCCACGACGCGGTGATTGGTGATTCTGAGGTTGTGGAGGTGCCCCGCATGAGTGACCTGTTCCTGCTTTCTGAGAGCCAGTTGCGCCGGATTGAGCCGTATTTCCCGCTGTCGCATGGCGTGCCCCGGGTGGATGACCGCCGTGTGCTCAGTGGAATCATTTTCGTCATTCGAAACGGGCTTCGCTGGCGTGACGCGCCGGTTGCCTACGGACCACCCAAGACGCTCTACAACCGGTTCATCCGGTGGAGCCGCCTTGGCGTGTTCAATCGTATCTTCGAGGCCCTGGCCCGCAAGGGCGGCAAGCCGGATCGCCTCATGATCGATGCAACGCACCTCAAGGCGCACCGCACGGCGGCCAGCCTGCTCAAAAAGGGGCTGTTCCCCGCCGTATCGGACGCACCAAAGGTGGCCTGAACTCCAAGCTTCATGCCGTATGCGACGGCCAAGGCCGTCCCGTCGTGCTGCTGCTCTCCGAAGGCCAGATGAGTGACTACAAGGGCGCAGCTCTGACGTTGGATGCTTTGCCACCGGCCAAGGAACTGATCGCTGACCGCGGCTATGACAGCGACTGGTATCGCCAGGCCCTCCATGCCAAGGGCATCGTGGCTTGCATTCCTGGTCGAAGGAACCGAAAGGCTCCTGTGGCCTACGACACCAAGCTCTATCGCCAGCGCCACCGCATTGAAAACATGTTCGCAAAGCTCAAGGATTGGCGCCGCGTCGCCACCCGCTACGATCGATGCGCCCACACCTTCATGTCGGCCATCGTCATCGCGGCAACCATGCTATTTTGGATCAATGAGTCCTGAGCCTAGCATAGCGGCTGACAACGCCGCTTCCAGCAAATAGATCAATGAAGTCGAGCTTGTCGAATTGCTCGCCTGTTGCTGTCAAAGCCCTGCCAATCAGGCTTAGGAGTTTCCTTTTATTACGGCATTTATATATCTGTGTGACCTAGACTCGAAGTTATGAATTCACGACGGGTCATACGGCCCAAGAAATCGCTCGCCATCAAAATGAATCATGTGCGTCGGGTCTTCGGCGATCCAGACCTCCGTTTCCCATGCAATGCGCATTACCCATTTCCGGAAATCGTTTTTGGTCAGGAATGCGGTCGCGAAGACACGACCGGCAGTGCAACTGGCGGTGATTCTATTCAGCATGGCGTGCCGGTCATCATCGATGGGATTGCTGCTATGGACAGCCTCAATGAGGAAGACCCAGTTGCGTTTGGCCTCATAGGCGATGATGTCAGGGAGACGATCCCCGCGCTCTGGGGCCGGAAGGCCGATTGCCGCCAAGCCATCCCGGTCGACGATCAAACTCTTGTTTTCCGTGTCCCCGACATAAAGGACTTGTGCATTATGAGAGAACCGCGAGAGAAATTCTTCAATAATCGCTTTCTGCAACTCGTTGTGCGGCCCAGGCGAGAGGCGCAAGGTCATCCCGCCGGGCAGTAGCACCGGAACCCGCTGCATCTCACGAGCTTTCGCGAGTCGGTCTCGGATGCCGCCCTGCGACTCCCGAAACCTCTTCAGCACCAACTCCCATTCGGGCGTCCTAAATGCTCGCAAAAGTTCTAAGCCCTCCAGCGTCAGGGCGTATCCTCGCGTCCCATCATTTGTGTCTGCGGCTGCGTCTCCGGCGCTGGCAGCGACAAGGCCGACATTTACCAGCAACGCCAAGTCCTTGCGCCGAACATCATCATATGATCCCGACGAAAGCCCTTCACTGAAATGCTGGTTTCTAAAGGACAGGATATCTCGCGTGCGCAAAGCGCGCACATCTTTGTCCTCAAGGTGGCTTTTCGCTTCAGCCCAGAGACCTTCAGTCGGAATCTGGGCAACCGCAAGCAAGCACAATGCCGCGCGCTCCTGGTTCCTTGCAGAGATGTCACGTAATTTTGCGCCTGCCTCGCGCAAGATGGCCTTGGCCTGTTCTGTTTTGATGGCCTTGGGGGAGCCATCAAGGGCAAGTTCCGGCCTTGCGGCACGCGTGGGTTTTTGCACGGTTGGTTTCTCCATGAAGCGCAGGACTTGCCTTGCAATCGCAAGGCTCAGAAGAGGCGGAACTGCATTTCCTATTTGCTCGGTTTGCTCGTATGGGGTGCCAGAGAACACGAACCAGTCAGGAAAGCTTTGCAAACGCGCGGCCTCCCTGACGTGCAGCATCCGCCGCCGCCCGTCTGGCAGAGCAATTCGGAGCATGTCAGCAGTAGCTCCGCCAAGGTTTCGGCAGGTCACAGTGCGTGATGGCTTGTCGAGATGCAAGTTGCGCGGCTGAATGCATTTGCTCGCCTTCTCATAGGAGGCGATATAACGATCCATGTTCTCGTTCAGGAAACGGCTTTCGTTTGTCACATCATAGACCATGTCGCCGAGCGCAATGCCGGCAGTCACAGGCTCACTTACCGTAGGCGTGGGCCATTCCCAGCCTACGCGTGACGCCACGACGACTACGCGCTCGCGGTTCTGCGGCACGCCGAACGCTGACGCCTTCAGGAGCCGTGCATCCACCGTGTAGCCGAACCGCTCCAGTTCGCTCATCGCCTGCCGAAGGTAGTCCTTGTTCCGGAACAGCAGGCCGCGGACGTTCTCGATAATGGCGATGCGTGGGCGAACTCGATTCACCGCATCAAGGAAAATAGGAAAGCCATCACGGGCGTCCCGCATACCTCTCTGATAGCCGATCTGAGAGAATGGCTGGCAAGGAGGGCCAC
Source organism: Acidocella sp. (assembly GCA_029077775.1). GTDB lineage: Bacteria > Pseudomonadota > Alphaproteobacteria > Acetobacterales > Acetobacteraceae > Acidocella. Next base: position 3,545 of record JAQNCU010000334.1, read on the forward strand.
CAATTACAATATCTGCCGTGCCTTCCGGTTCGCCGATTGCGAGCTTGGTTTCAAGGCAGGTGCCATCCAAATTCAGATTGTAAGTTCGGACAGCTTCCGGCTTCATC
>JAQNCU010000335.1 GCA_029077775.1 Acidocella sp.
CAACCCGTTCGTGGCACGCGCGATCTCATCGGCGATGATGCGGCGCGCCACGCGCATGTGGTGGAAACCGCCCGGCGTGTGACATGATTGTTCGGGTTCTCTGAGTGGCAGACGCCGATTTTTGAGGCTACCGCGGTGTTTCTGCGGCCGCTTGGCGAGACCTCGGACGTGGTAACCAAGGAGATGTATACGTTCGATGATCGCGGTGGTGATTCGATCACGCTGCGGCCCGAGGGCACAGCCGGGGTGTGCCGCGCGCTGATCACCAACGGCCTTACGCAGACCTTGCCGCAAAAGGTTTTCTATCACGGCCCGATGTTTCGCTATGAGCGGCCACAAAAAGGGCGTTACCGGCAGTTTCATCAGATCGGCATTGAATTGCTGGGCCCCGATATGCCGCTGGCGGATGCCGAGATCATCGCCTGTGGCTGGGAGATTTTGCAGGCACTCGGCATTGCGCGCGATGTGGTGCTCAATATCAATACGCTGGGGGATGCACGCTCCCGCGATGATTATCGGGCCGCCTTGGTGGCGTATTTCACCGGGCACCGCGCGGCACTCTCGGCTGACAGCCAGACCAGACTTGAGAAAAATCCGTTGCGGATTCTGGATTCAAAGGATGAGGGCGACCGGCGGCTGATCGCCAGCGCGCCGTTGATCTATGACCACCTGACGCCGGAGGCCGCGGCGTTTTATGCCGGGTTAAAGGCGCATCTCGCGGATTTCGGCGTGCCTTATGTCGAGAATCCGGGGATTGTGCGCGGGTTTGATTATTACAACCACACCGCCTTTGAGTTTGTCACCGGGGCGCTGGGCGCACAGGGCACGGTGATGGGCGGCGGGCGCTATAATGGGCTGGTAGAAAAACTCGGTGGCCCGAACGTGGCCGGAGTCGGCTGGGGGGCGGGGATTGAGCGGCTGGCGATGTTGCTCGCCACGCCGCTGGTATCGGTGCCATCGGTGGTGGTGATCGGGCAGGAGCGGGCCATCGCGGTGGCGGCTGTGCTGCGCGGCCACGGCATCAAGACAGAGATCGCGTTCCAGCCGGGTGTTAAAAACGGCCTGAAATTCGCCAACCGTCTCGGCGCGCGCTGGGCGGTGCTGGCCGAGGCAGACAGGCTGGTGCTGAAGGCGCTGGACGATGGCGTGCAGAGCGAGATAACCCTGGACGAACTGCCTGCGCGGCTGGTGGTGTGAGGGCGGGAGATGAGCTTCACGCATAAGCTGGACCGGATTCTGGCACGGGCCGAGGAATTGCGCTTTATCCTCTCGGGCCAGTTGGCGGGCGAGGCATTCGTGAAAGCCTCGCGTGAACTGGCGGAGCTGGGGCCGATCGAGGCGCGGATAACGCAGTTGCGCGCAGCCGAGACCGCATTGCATGAGGTGAGCGCGATGCTCGCCGACCCTGAGATGCGCGAGCTGGCGGTGGCCGAGATGGAGGGGTTGAAGCAGCAGATCCCCGATTTGGAAATGGCGTTGCGGCTGGCGCTGTTGCCCCGGGACGAGATGGATGATCGCTCGGCGATCCTGGAAATCCGCCCGGCGGCGGGTGGCGATGAGGCGGGGTTGTTCGCCGCCGAATTATTCCAGGCCTATCAGAAATATTCCGTCCTGCATGGCTGGAAATTCGAGGTGATGGAATTTGGCGAGAATGAATTGGGCGGGTTGAAGGAGGGGATCGCCGAGATTACTGGCAGATCGGTCTTCTCGAAGCTGAAATTCGAATCCGGCGTGCACCGCGTGCAGCGCGTGCCCACGACCGAGACGCAGGGGCGCATTCATACCTCGACCGTGACCGTGGCGGTGTTGCCGCAGGCCGAGGAGGTGGATGTGGATATCAATGAGAGCGATTTACGGATCGATGTGTACCGCGCCTCAGGCGCTGGCGGGCAGCATGTGAACAAGACCGAATCTGCGGTGCGGATCACCCATATCCCGACCGGGATTGTGGTGGCGATGCAGGAGGAGCGCAGCCAGCACAAAAACCGGGCGAAGGCGATGAAGATTTTGCGGGCGCGCATGTATGAGCAACAGCGCGTGGCCCTGCACGCCACACGCGCCGCCGACCGGAAATCTCAGGTCGGCACGGGGGATCGTTCCGAGCGCATCCGGACCTATAATTTTCCACAAGGCCGCGTGACGGACCATCGGATCGGGCTGACGCTGCACAAAATCGACCGGATTATGCTGGGCGAGATGGATGATGTCATCGATGCGCTGATTGCTGAGGATCAGGCCGCCCGGCTGGCGGCGGATACGTGATCCCGGTGGCGGTGGCGGTGGCGCAGGCGAGCGCCCGGCTGGCGCAGGCAGGGGTGGAAGAACCCCGGCGCGAGGCGCGCCTGATCATCGCGGCGGCACTGGGGCTGGATGCGGCGGGGTTGCTGGCAGTGGACGAGGTGGATGAGACGCTGGTCGAGCCCCTCCTGGTGCGGCGCGTGGCGCGCGAGCCGCTGGCCTATATCACGCGCCAGCGGGAATTCTGGGGGCTGCGCTTTGCGGTCTCGCCAGCCACGCTGATCCCCCGCCCGGACAGCGAGACGGTGATCGAGGCGGCGCTGGCCGTGGGCCGCGCACCGCGCCGGATTCTGGATTTGGGCACAGGTACGGGGTGCCTGTTGCTGGCGGCGTTGCATGAATATCCGGCTGCGTTTGGCGTGGGGGTTGATCTTTCGGCCCCGGCAGTGGCGCTGGCGGCGGGTAATGCGGCGGCTTTGGGGCTGGCGGCGCGCGCGGCCTTTGTGGTGGGGGATTGGGCGCGGGCGATCATGGGCCGGTTCGATCTGATCCTCAGCAACCCGCCTTATATCGAGAGCGGCGCGGTTGATGGTTTGATGCCCGAGGTGGCGCGGTATGAGCCAAATTTAGCGTTGGATGGCGGGCCGGATGGCGGGGTTGCGTACCGGCTTGTTATTGTCGCCCTGCCCGCCTTGATGGATGATGGCGCCGTGGCGGTGCTGGAATTGGGGGTGGGGCAGGCGGACATGGTGGCGGCCTTGGCGGGCCGCGTTGGGCTGGCCTGTGTGGTTCGTCCGGATCTGGCCGGGATTGGCCGGGCGGCGGTTCTTCGCCGGGCCAAATAATCATTTGGCAGAATGATGATATGGGGCTAAGGACGCTGTGCGCGGCCTGTGTGGTCCCGGGGCATGACTTTATGTTGTACCCGATGCGGGGTTGGTAACGTGAGCGCACCAACCGTGAACCAAACCAGTATCGCGCGCCAAATCGGATGAGGACAGACGAAATAACATGAACATGAAGCGTATGCGCGGCCGTAACCATCGCCCGAATGGTGGGGGCGGCGGCGGCGGTAGCGGGTTCCGCAACCAGCAGAACGGAATCCCGCTGAACCGTAATCATGTGTTCGACAGCTCGGGCCCGGAGATGCGGGTCCGTGGCACGGCGCAGCAGCTTTACGAGAAATACCAGCAAATGGCGCGCGATGCCTCAAGCAATGGCGACCGTGTGACCGGGGAGGCGTATTACCAGCACGCCGAGCATTATTTCCGGATCATCAGCGCGATAAACCAGGCGCAGGGCACACCGAACGGGCAGCAGAGCGCGCCCCCGAACGGCGAGCGCGCGCCTTATCAGCCAGCCCCGCAAAATGGCCAGAATGAGGGTT
>JAQNCU010000336.1 GCA_029077775.1 Acidocella sp.
CTTCGCGGATTGGCATAATACTGCGGGGCTGGTGGGGCGGCCGCGCGTCAGCAAAGAGTGTTATGCCAAGTGTCATCCTTTACGGCGATTGGTATAAACCATCACCAAGAGAGCAAGCGCCCGAGTATCCACTCTAACTGCAATGGCAACGAACAACTCCATGAATACCGCAATGAGTGCTGAAAATTCCGGAATTGGGGTGCCAACTGAGGTCGTATAACCAACAGCACCGCTAAAGCCTATCATCTTTTTCCACCTGAACATTACAAACAGAGAAATGATGAGAATGCGCGAGACGAGGATAGCCTCGTTTTTAAATTTTTCAGAAACCGCCATGCAGCATGAAACTATCTTTCAATCAAGTAAGTTCTGAGGCGTGGCGCGCTGTCTCAGGCTGGGTGGACGTCTGGAGCGTCGACGCCACTCATTCGTTCCATCGCTTCTGTGTAGCGCGCGCCCTGAACCTCAATTTTCGCCATGGCTGTCTCAATCGCATGCAAGTCTTCAGCCGAAAGCGTTACCGCTGCCGCGCCGTTGTTTTCTTCGAGCCGATGCAGTTTGGTTGTGCCTGGGATCGGCACGATCCAGGGCTGTTGAGCGAGAAGCCAGGCCAAGGCAATTTGCGCGGGGGTGGCGCCCTTGCTTGTGGCGATCCGCTCAAGTGTGGCAACAACCGCCTGATTGGCTCGGCGCGCCTCCGCTGCAAAACGCGGCAAGGTATTGCGAAAATCCTAGGCGTTGAGTGTGGTGTGCTCGTTGATCTTGCCAGTCAGGAAGCCCTTGCCGAGAGGGCTGTAGGGCACGAAGCCGATCCCAAGCTCGCCGCAGACCGGCAGCACAGTTGTCTCAGGGCGGCGAAACCAAAGTGAGTATTCGTTCTGCACTGCCGTGACGGGCTGCACCGCATGAGCGCGACGCAATGTTGCGACACCTGGTTCTGACAAACCAAAATGCTTCACCTTGCCCGCAACGATCAGGTCTTTGACAGCGCCAGCAACATCCTCGATCGGCACGTCAGGATCGACGCGGTGCTGGTAATAAAGATCGATCGCCTCGACGCGCAGACGCGTGAGTGATCCTTCGACCACTGTGCGGATATGCTCCGGCCGGCTATCGAGCAAGCTCCAGCGGGTTTCCTCGGGGGAGGCGGGCTTCCAGCCGAATTTGGTTGCAATCACAACCTGGTTGCGGAACGGCGCCAGCGCCTCGCCGAGAAGTTCTTCATTGATCAGCGGGCCATAGACTTCTGCGGTGTCGAAGGACGTGACGCCCTGCTCTACCGCTGCGTGGATGAGCTTGATCATGTCGTGTGTGTCGGCTGCCGGGCCGTAAGACCAGCTCATGCCCATGCAGCCGAGCCCGATGGCGGAAACCTCGAGGCCGCTACTCCCTAAAATGCGTGTCTGCATAAATTTATCTCCTATGCCGCGGTTGGCTCGAATGTTTTGCGGGCAATTTGCAAAGCGGTCATAGCCGGTGGCCAGCCGGCATAAAAAGCCAGATGCGTGATGGTCGCGACGATCTCATCGCGGGTTACGCCGTTTTCGAGCGCCCTGTTGAGATGAAACGGTAGCTCGTTGACGCGGTAGAGCGAGATCAAACTCGTGATGGTGACAAGGCTGCGATCGCGCGGGGATAATGCGGGGTCAGCCCAGACCTGTCCGAAGAGCACTTTGTCGGTGATCTCGGCGAGTTGAGGGGTGATATCGCCAAATGATGTGCGGGCGTTGGTGGGTTCTTCGGCCATTGATATCTCCTTGAATGAAAATTACGCGGCAGGCTGGTATTGCGCGTCAGTAACGTGCTCCATCCACTCGACCACCTTGCCTTCGAGGGCTTCATGCACGGCAATATGGCTCATGGCGGTGGTGGGCGTGCTACCATGCCAATGCTTCTCACCTGGTGCGAAATACACAATGTCACCCGGATATATGGTTTCGATCGGGCCGCCTTCACGCTGCACCCGGCCGCACCCGGCCGTCACGATCAAGGTCTGCCCAAGCGGATGGGTATGCCAAGCGGTGCGCGCACCTGGCTCAAAGGTCACAAGCCCCATGCCCACGCGGGCGGGAGCTGGCGGGTTGAACAGCGGGTCAACCCGCACGGTGCCGGTGAACCAGTCGGCCGAGCCTTTTGCTGACGGCTGCGAGCCGATGCGCTTGATTTCCATGATCATCTCCAAAATTTCGACGGGACGGCGGCAATGGTCCATCCACTACGTTATTTAGCACCTGAATTCCTCCAGATAAGATGCTAAGACATGCATATACTTATTAGACAGGCTTATGAATGACGAGTGAGAATTTGAACGATCTGGCAGCTTTCGTCGCCGTGGCGCAGGCGCGCAGCTTCACCCATGCCGCTGCCGAACTCGCGATTTCGCAATCGGCGCTCAGTCAGACGATCCGTGGCCTTGAGCAGCGCCTCGGCATCCGTCTGCTCAACCGCACAACCCGCAGTGTTTCACCTACTGAAGCTGGTGAACGGCTGCTGCAAACATTGGCTCCTCGCTTAAAAGATATTGACGCTGAGCTTGCCGCACTTCGTGAATTACAGCACAAGCCTGCTGGTACCATCCGCCTGACAGCGACAGAAAACGCGGCCAATACCGTACTCTGGCCAGCGTTATGCAAGCTGCTGCCGGAATATCCCGATATTAAGGTCGAGATCATCATCGATTACGGCCTGACGGACATTGTCACTGAGCAGGTCGACGCTGGCGTCCGGCCGGGTGAGACAGTTGACAAAGACATGATCGCCGTGCCGATCGGCCCGGCACTGCGGATGGCGGTTGTCGGATCCCCCGCTTATTTTACGGCTCATGGTCGGCCGATGGTTCCCCAGGATTTGACGGGGCATCGTTGCATTAATCTTCGCTTGCCCGGTCGTCGTGGAATTTACGCGTGGGAGTTTGAGCGCAACGGCCGTGACCTTCATGTTCGGGTGGATGGGCCGCTCGTGTTCAACGCAGCCGCCCTGATCCTGAAAGCCGCTCAGGATGGATTTGGCCTGGCATACCTGACGGAAAACCAAGTGAAACCGTACCTTGATACCAGCAAGCTCGTGCGCGTGCTGGCGAACTGGTGCCCGCCATTCTCTGGTTACCATCTTTATTACCCAAGCCGCCGCCAACCATCGGCTGCTTTTGCCGTTTTGGTTGAGGCACTGCGTTATCGTAGAAAGTTGGTCGCGCCAAACTCTTGAATAGTGCACAATCGACCACCGCGCTCGATCGTTGGAAATCAAAACCTGAATGAGCTGTTATCGTGAATATTGGTTATCGGATGTAACAGGATTCGTTCAACTGTAGGACCGCTTGTTTCATATTTTATTCTCGGTGGCTTCCGCCGTAGCGGTCCAGGCTGCTTACGGCACATTCTATTTATTATCGGGAGCGTCGATGACAACTGTGGAGTGGCAGATGTTGCCCGCATAGCAACTATTCACGATGTAATTTCAAATTACTTCAATTCCTACAAGGGACACTGGACGTTAAATTCGTCACTCATAATGAAAAATTACTCGTGCTGCCCAGCCTGTTCTGATGAATAAAAAGTTTTTGGTGCAGCTTTTTTTCAAAAAGCTGCGTGCTTCCTATCGTAATTTTTCGGGCTGATGTTGACG
>JAQNCU010000337.1 GCA_029077775.1 Acidocella sp.
CATCGGTCTCCTGGATGGGGCGCACCCGGTCTTGGATCAGCGGCTCGTATAAAAACCGCGCCCATTCATTCAATACGGTTATCTGCTCGTCGGTGATGCCCTTGAACCCCCAGACATTATAGGCGTGGCGCGCGTGGTCCATATCGTCGTCACGGATGGCGGCGTATAATTCCAGCACCCCGCCCACAAAACGCGACGGAAACACCCGGATCGAGCCGAAATCCAGCAAATTCAACCCGCCTTGCTCGTTCACCTGGTAATTGCCCAGATGCGGGTCGCCATGGATCACGCCATAGCGATAAAACGGCACATACCAGGCGCGGAACAACGCCGTCGCCAGCGCGTTGCGCTGTTCCTGGCTCGGCGCGGCATCCAGCCACGCCTTGAACCCCACGCCATTCAGCCATTGCATCGTCAAAAGCCGCCCGGTGCACAGCCCTTCCACCGGCGCCGGCACTGTCACATCAGGGATATCGGCGAGCATGGATTGATACAGCCGGATCTGCGCGGCCTCCCGCGTATAATCCAGTTCCTCACGGAACCGCTCGGATAATTCGGTGAAGATATCATCCTGGATGATCGCGCTATCCATCCGCCGATATACCGCCATGGCGAGCTTGATCTGCCGCAAATCCGCCTCGATCACGCTCGGCATATCCGGGTATTGCAGCTTCACCGCCACCACGGCACCATCGTGCAGGGTTGCCTTATGCACCTGGCCCAGGCTGGCCGCGGCCTGCGCCTCGCGCCCGAAGCTCGCGAACCGGCTCTCCCAATCCGCGCCCAATTCACCTGACATCCGGCGGCGCACAAACGCCCAGCCCATCGGCGGCGCGTTAGACTGTAATTCGGCCAGTTGCGCGGCATATTCGGGCGGCAGCGCGTCCGGCACGGTGGAGAGAAACTGCGCCGCCTTCATCATCGGGCCCTTTAACCCGCCGAGGACCGCCTTCAAATCCTGCGCGTGCTGCGCCTGGTTGGTCTTGATCCCGAACACCCGCTCCCCGGTGATCCGCGCGGCGATTCCGCCCACGGCACCCGATGTCCTGGCGAACCGCCGAACCTCGCCGAAAAAATTGCCGCCATCGCGTTCGGCCATCAGGCTTCCAGCTCGTCGATAAAGCCCGCGATCACATCCAGGCCCTTGGCCCAAAAATCCGGCCGCCCGGCATCCAGCCCGAACGGTGCGAGCAAGTCCTTGTGCCTGCGCGTCCCGCCAGCCTGCAGCATCGCCATGTATTGCGCCGCGAAGGCCGCCTTGTCCGAACTCTCCTGATAAACCGCATAAAGCGCGTTCACCAGGCAATCACCGAAGGCATAGGCATAAACATAAAACGGCGAATGGATGAAATGCGGCACATAGGCCCAGAACAGCCGGTATTCCTCACTGAAATTAAACGCCGGGCCCAGGCTCTCGCGCTGCACGTCCAGCCAGATCTCACCAATCCGCGCGGGCAGCAATTCATCGCCCCGCCGCTCCTCATGCACACGCAGCTCGAACTGATAAAAAGCGATCTGCCGCACCACGGTGTTGAGCATATCCTCAACCTTCTGCGCCAGCATCACCCGCCGCCGCGCCGGGTCGGTCTCAGCTTCCAGCATGGCGCGGAAGGTCAGCATCTCACCGAACACGCTGGCGGTCTCGGCCAACGTCAGCGGCGTGCCGGACATCAAATACCCTTGCCCCCCCGCGAGAACCTGGTGCGCGCCGTGCCCAAGCTCATGCGCCAGGGTCATCACATCACGCGTGCGGCCATGGTAATTCATCAACACATAAGGATGCGCGGAAGGCACCGTGGGGTGCGCGAACGCCCCGCCGGATTTGCCCGGCCGCAACGCCGCGTCGATCCAGTTGCGCGCAAAAAACGGTTGCACCGCCTCGGCCAGTTGCGGGCTGAACCCGCCATAGGCCGACAGCACCATCTCCTGCGCCTGCGCCCAGGGCACGTGCCTGTCAGCATCGCCGGGCAAGGGCGCGTTGCGGTCCCAATGCTCCAGCCGCTCCAGCCCCAGCCATTTCGCTTTCAGGGCGTAATACCGATGCGACAGCCGGGCATATGCCTGGGTAACCGCCTCGCTCAACGCCGCAACCACCTCATCCTCGACCATATTGGCGCGGTTACGCGCCGAGGACGGGGCGGGGTAATGCCGCCACTGGTCGCTGATCTCCTTATCCTTGGCGAGCGTGTTGGTGATCAGCGCGAACATCTTCTCATGCCCGGCCATCGCTGCCCCCACCGCCTTTCCGGCAGCTTCCCGTATCGCCCGGTCAGGGTCCGAGAGCTTGTTCAGCGCGGCTGACAAGGTCAGCTCCTCCGCGCCCACACGCAACCGCATCGCGGCGGTCGTCTCATCGAACAACCGGCTCCAGGCGGCATGGCCTGTGACCTCTTTTTCCATCAACAGCCGCTCGATCTCATCGCTTAGTTGGTGCGGCAGAAACACCCGCAAATCCCTGAACCACGGCGCATACCGCGCGAGCGACGCATCCGTCAGCTTTTCCGCCAGTATGGTTTCGCCCATCCGGTTGATCTCGAGCGTGAAGAACAACAAATGCGTGCTGATCACGGTCACCCGCTCAGACATGGTTTGATAGAATTTGCCCGCCGCGGCATCGCTCTGGTCGGCGCTGAACAGCAATTGCGCATAGGACATCACCCGCCCCAGCCGCTCCTCGATACGCTCATAGTCGGCAACAGAAGCCGCCAGCGCCGCCCCTGAAAGTACCGCCAGCCCGCCTTTATAAGCCGCCTCGAAAGCTTGTGCTTCACTTGTCGCCGCCGCCAGATCCTGCGTTATCCGCGCATCGTCGGGCCCGGCATATAAATCGCCCAGATCCCAAACCGGCAACGCCGCCGCGCCGCCCGCAAACCCATCCGGCAACCGCATCGCTTCGCTCTTTGGCATCACTTGCATGCTCCTGAAATCCAACTTTGAATGTAGGCACTCCCCAGCAGACGTCAAACCTTGTACCCTGGGACCCGATGCCAGACATCCCCAAGTTTACTGGCGGTCTGCGGCGCGAGGCTGGCCGCCTTGGCCTGTTATTCGCGAGCGTCGGCGGCATGATCGGCTCCGGCTGGCTGTTCGGCGCGCTCAACGCCGCGCGCATCGCGGGTCCTGCCGCGCTCATTTCCTGGGTCATTGGCGGCGTCGCCGTGCTGCTGCTCAATCTCCTGGTAGGCAATATGAACTGGACCGGCGGCCTGACCGCCGGCGGCGGCGGCTACAACGTCAAGAAGGGGCTCTATGACATTGAGAGCGTCCCAGAGGCCGAAGGGCTGGTCAAGGGTGTGATCATCAATCGCGAAAAATTCCATTACGAGGACACCAGCGAATACAAGGCCAAGCTGGCTGCCGGCAAAAATCCCTACCCATCCAAGCGGCCGTGGTTCCCCCTGAGTTCGAACATGTTCACCGAAACCCTGCCGTCGGCGATTCAGCGCTACCCCTATGGGGTGGACATTCTGATGTGGCACAAAGCCACGCCGCTCTATAGCGTGCCCAGTCAAGGCAATCCGGAATTCGTCGCGGCGGTGAAGAATCCGAAGAATATCCCGTTGATCATCGCCACGGATATCGTAGTGGGCGACTCCAGCATGTACGCCGACTACATCGTGCCG
>JAQNCU010000014.1 GCA_029077775.1 Acidocella sp.
TGAATTTTCAGGCAAGGCGGGGCGAGATCACGGCGGTCATCGGCCCCAACGGCGCCGGCAAAACCACCTTGTTCAACTGCATCACCGGGTTCTACAAACCAACCACAGGCAGCGTGAGCATCGCCCATACCCCCGGCAGCGCCATCCGGCTGGATAAATTGCCGGGCCACGCGATCGCGAAAAAGGGCCGCGTGGCGCGGACCTTCCAGAACATCCGGCTGTTTGGCGGCATGACATTGCTGGAAAACCTGCTGGTCGCCCAGCATAACCGTCTGCAGGCGGCCACCGGCTATGGTGTGCTTGCCATTCTCGGCATCGGCAAATACCGCGCCGCCGAGAAGGCCGCGATCGAGCTTGCGCGCCATTGGCTCGAACAAACCGATCTCATCGACCGCGCGGATGACCCGGCGGCCGCGCTGCCCTATGGCGCGCAACGAAGGCTTGAAATTGCACGCGCAATGTGTACCGACCCGTTGCTGCTCTGCCTCGACGAACCAGCCGCCGGGCTCAACCCACGGGAATCAGTGGCGCTGAATGAATTATTGCTCAAAATCCGTGACGGCGGCTGCTCGCTTCTGCTCATCGAGCATGACATGGGGGTGGTAATGAAAATCTCTGATCATGTCGTCGTGCTCGAATACGGCAAAAAAATCGCCGATGGCGCGCCGTCGGACATCCGCAACGACCCTACCGTCATCGCCGCCTATCTCGGCGAGGGCGATGAGGACGACCCGGACGCGCCGATCGCCGAAACCCTGGAGACCGCCAATTGAGCGCGGTTCTCACCCTATCTGGCGTCAACACGTTCTACGGCCAGATCCAGGCGCTGCGTGATGTCAGCCTGGAAGTGAGCGAGGGCGAGATCGTTACCCTTATCGGCGCCAACGGCGCTGGTAAATCCACCCTGATGATGACGATATGCGGCAATCCGCGCGCCAAATCCGGCGTGATCACGTACCGGGGCGAGGCGATCACGAATTTACCGATGCACGAGATCGCGCGCCGCGCCATTGCCCAATCGCCTGAGGGGCGGCGGATTTTCCCACGCATGAGCGTCGAGGAAAACCTGCTGATGGGCTCCCAGGTGGTAAAATTCGCCGATTACGACAAACAGCTCGGCCTGATGTTCGAATTGTTCCCACGCCTGAAGGAGCGTTTCAGCCAGCGCGGCGGCACGCTCTCCGGCGGGGAGCAGCAAATGCTCGCCATCGCTCGCGCGTTGATGAGCAAGCCGCGCTTGTTATTGCTCGACGAACCCTCCCTCGGCCTCGCCCCGCTGGTCATCAAGCAGATTTTCGGCGCGATTAAAAAACTAAACCAGGAAACCGGGCTCACCGTTTTGCTTGTCGAACAAAACGCCAACCAGGCGCTGCGCCTCGCGCATCGCGGTTACGTGCTGGTAAACGGCAGCATCACCATGGCCGGGACAGGTGCTGAATTATTAGCCAGACCAGAAATCCGTGCCGCCTACCTTGAAGGCGGGCATTGATAACGCCCATAAAATGAGCGCATAGTATTATCATGTTACAAGACCTCAAAAGATAAAATTTATCAACAGGAGCCGAAATTGAGAAATATACTTCTAAATTCAGTCGCTGTCGCGGCGATCGGTTTTAGCCTCGCCGCAGCACCGGCCATGGCGCAGATCAAAATCGGCGTTGCCGGCCCGCTTACCGGCTCAAACGCGGCCTTTGGCACACAGCTTATCACCGGCGCCAAGCTCGCGGTGTCCGATATCAACGCCGCTGGCGGCGTGCTCGGGTCGAAGATCAAAATGATCCCGGTGGATGACGCCTGCGACCCGAAACAGGCTGTTTCAGCGGCGAACACCCTGGTCAGCGACGGCGTGGTGATGGTGGACGGGCATTTCTGCTCAGCTTCCTCCATCCCGGCCAGCAAGGTCTATACCGATAACGGGATCCTTGAGATCTCGCCCGCCTCAACCAACCCGCAATATACCGATGATGGCTCTGCCTTCACCTTCCGCGTCTGCGGCCGTGACGACCAGCAGGGTGCCGTGGCCGCTGAATACATCGCCAAACACTTCCCACACGCGAAAATCGCGGTGCTGGACGATAATTCGACCTATGGCAAAGGCATCGCCGATCAGGTTCGCCTGAACCTTAAAAAGCTCAACGTGCCAGTTGCCTACAACACATCCTATACCGCCGGGGACAAGGATTACTCGGCCTTGATCAGCCGCCTGAAGCAAGACGGCATCACCTTGGTCTATATTGGCGGCTATTATGCCGATTCCGGGCTGATCATGCGTGAGGGCGCCCAACAAGGATTCACACCGCAATATTTCTCCGAAGATGCCGCCGTAACCTCCGCACTCTGGCAGGTTGCGGGCCCCGCAGCTGAGGGCATGTTGATGACCTTCCCGCCCCCGGCGGAAACCGAACCCTCCGCCGCCAAGGCTGTGGCCGAGCTGAAAAAGCTGCATGAAGATCCGACCGGATATGTTCTTTATTCATACGCCACCATCCAGGTCTGGGCGGAAGCCGCGAAGAAGGCGCATAGCACACAGCCCATCCTGGTCGCGCAGACCTTAAAGGCCGATGGCCCCTGGCCATCCGTGCTCGGCCCGATCAAGTTCGACGCCAAGGGCGACGTGGTAAACGCGGCCTATGCCATCTATAAATGGCATGACGGTAATTACGCGGTTTACGCTCTCAAGCCATAATTCTGGCTGGCGATCACCAAAACGGCGTCCCATCCGGGGCGCCGTTTTTTTGCGCGCGGGGCTGGCGGGGCAGCAGCGCGCCGGAAAAGACTCTGACACCGAACGTCATTCTCTATGACCTTCGGTATCATGTCCCGCAAAACGTCCGCAGGATAGACTGCCCCGGCGCTGGCGGCTCAGCATATCGGGCGTGCGCGGGCCGGTCGGTATAAGGGTCCAGCAACACCCCCAGGCATTCATGGAAAGGTGCATAATCGCCTTGCCTGGTCGCGGCGGCCAGAACCTGCTCCACAATATGGTTGCGCGGGATCACCGCCGGGTTTTCCGCGCGCATGGAAGCGGCCCGTAAGCCCACAGGCATCGATTCCCGCGCGCAACGCTGGTGCCACGCCTCTCTCCAATGATCGAACGCATCTTTATCCTGAAACAACACCCGCGCGCGGGCTGACGCGCCATCCAGCCCCTCGCCCAGCATCCGGAAACAGAGCGTAAAATCCACCGCATCTTTATGCATCGCAGCCAATAACGATTGCGCCAGCGCGCGGTCGCCATCCTCAGCAATGGTGAGCCCCAGCTTGCACCGCATGCCCGCCAGCCAGGCGTTATCGAACGCTGCCCCAAACCCCATAATGGCGCGGGTCGCGCACGCGATATTGTCCTGCTCGTCATCCCCCAGCAGCGGCACCAGCGTCTCGGCAAAGCGCGTTAAATTCCACTGTGCCATTGCGGGCTGATTTTTAAAGGCGTAGCGGCCATAATCATCGATCGAGCTGAACACCGTGGCGGGATCATAAGCATCGATAAACGCGCAGGGCCCGTAATCAATCGTTTCACCGGAGACCGCCATATTGTCGGTGTTCATCACGCCATGCACAAACCCGAGATTGAGCCATCGGGCGACGAGCGAGGCCTGACGGGCCACCACCGCCTCAAGCAGAGCGAGATACGGGTTTTCGGCCTGTCTCGCATCAGCGTAATGCCGGTCTATCACGTAATCGGCGAGTGCTTCGACCGCATCATAATCGCCGCGCGCCGCGAAATACTGAAATGTCCCGACACGGATATTGCTCGCGGCAATGCGCGTCAGCACCGCACCGGGCAAAGGCCGATCGCGCAACACAGCCTCGCCCGTTGTCACGGCCGCCAGCGCGCGCGTGGTCGGAACGCCAAGGGCGTGCATGGCCTCACTGATCAAATATTCGCGCAGCACCGGCCCCAACGCCGCCCGACCGTCGCCGCCGCGTGAAAATGCCGTGCGCCCTGCGCCTTTTAATTGAATATCCCGGCGGCTTCCTGCCCGGTCGATCACCTCACCCAGCAAAATCGCCCGCCCATCGCCCAGTTGCGGCGTGAAATGCCCAAACTGATGGCCCGCATAAGCCATGGCGATGGGGTCGGCCCCGGTTGGCAGGGCATTGCCCGCGAAAATCGCCGTCAGAGCCTCAAGCGGGCATGACACGGTGTCTAACGACAGTTCCGCCGCCAAGGCATCATTAAAGACCACCATCGCCGGGTCCGCCACAGGGCTTGGGGCCTGCCGGGCATAGAAACCCGCGGGCATGGAGGCGAAGCTATGGGTCAGCGCACCGATCGAGAGCGGCGCGGCATTTAGATTGAGCAGAGCCATACCCTTCATTATACCGCGCCCTATCGCGCCAGACGAATCCCCATGAATTGCCAGCGCGCCGATGCGGGGAAAAAATTGCGATAGGTGATGCGCGCATGGCCCGGCGGCGTCGCCACAGATGACCCGCGCAGCACATATTGGTTGACCATGAACTTGCCGTTATACTCCCCCACCGCCCCGGCGGCGGCGGCAAACCCGGGATAGGGCGCGTAGGATGAGCTGGTCCATTGCCAGGCGGTTCCGAACATCTGCGCCAGACCGTCACTTAAAGCCGCGTGCTCCCACTCCGCTTCGGTCGGCAGGCGCGCGCCGGCCCAGAGCGCAAAGGCGGCGGCCTCATAAAACGACAAATGCACGCAAGGTGCCGCAGGATCGATGGGGATGACGCCACGGGCTGTATAGTCGCACCAGCCCCCTGAACCATCGGGCGCCCAATAGAGCGGGTGCAAGGTCGCATTCGCTTGCAAAAACGCCCAGCCATCGGATAACCAGAAAGCCGGGTTTCGATAGCCGCCATCATCGATAAAGGCGGCATATTCACCATTGGTGACAAGCCGCGATGACAGCGCATAAGGCTCCAAAAACTGTCTGTGCCGTGGCATCTCGTTATCGAAGCAAAACCCGCCGCCTGCATGGCCGATTTCCACCAACCCGCCGGAAAATTCGACCCATTCTTGCGCCAGATCATCATTCTTCGCCGGAGCGCCGAGGCTGGGATAGGGCGGCGGCGCCGGGTTCAGGCTGAACAAATGTTTGATGTCCGTAACTATCAATTCCTGATGCTGTTGCTCATGCTGCAATCCAAGCGCGACCAGCCCGGCAAGCTCGCCGCCACGGGCCGGAGGCAGCTCGCGCGCAAATAAAGCCGCCATCCGCGTATCCACATCCCGGCGATAAGCTAAAACCTCATCTAGCCCCGGGCGCGTCACCATGCCGCGCTGCAGGCGAGGATATTTATCACCAATGCCATTATAATAGGAATTGAACAAAACCCGGAAAGACGGGTCAAAAGGCGAAAAATCCGGCTCAAACGCCTCCAATATGAAGGTCTCAAAAAACCAACTGGTATGGGCCAGATGCCATTTTACCGGGCTTGCATCCGGCATGGACTGCACGACGCAATCCTCAGGCGATAAGGCGCTGACGAGACGAAGTGACGCCGCCCGAACCTGCGCAAATTTATCCCGCCAGACGGGCTGGCTCGCATCCCCCTTTGGCGCGCGCTCAGTTTGCCTTAGCATAGCAGACCAGAAACTGGTTTTGCGCGTCCGTCCAGCATTGCGTGCGGCTGAACCCGGCCTGGCCCAGCAGGCTGATGAACCCTGCTTGCGTATATTTATAGCTGTTCTCGGTATGGATCCGCGCGCCTGCGGCAAATGCGCGCTGCCCGCCAGGCCATGTCACGCGTAGCGCACAACGCGCTTCAAGGTGCATCTCAATCCGGCTCTGGTCAGCATTGAACAACGCGACATGACGCCATTGCGTAGGGATAAAATCGGTCCCGATCAAACGGTTGACATGGCGCAGGATGTTCAGATTGAACGCGGCGGTCACCCCGAGCGGGTCGTCGTAAGCCGCTTCCAGCCGCGCGGCATCTTTGACCAGATCGACCCCCACCAGAATCGCGCCATCAGCCCCACAGGCGGCACGCACCCGGCCAAAAAACTGCACAGCCTGCAAAGGCGTGAAATTGCCGATCGACGACCCGGGATAGAAAAACAGACGCCGCGCTGCCGGAACCGCTGTGGGCAGGGAAAATGTCTCTGAAAAATCGAGGGCGACCGCCTGCATCGGGATTTCAGGATGTTCCGCCTGAAGGCGATTGACAGCCTCCGTGAGAAAATCCGCCGCTATATCCACGGCGACATAATGTGACGGCTTCAAGGTGGCAAACAGGCTGGATGCTTTCGCGCAATTCCCGGCACCGAGGTCGATGAAAACGCGGTCAACGCCGGCCGCGGCGGTTATGTGCTGCGCATCGGCAGCGAAGATCCCGGCTTCGGCACGGCCAAGATCATACTCATCCAGGAGCCCGATCGCCTCAAACAGCTTCGAACCCAGGGCATCGTAGAAATATTTCGCATGGATACTCGCATTATGCGAGAGCAAACCGCCCACCAACTCCGCCCTTATGGCGGAATTTTGCCCTGTGTGGGCCGAGCCACCATGTCCGAGGTCACGCTGCAATGCTTGGTTGCCGGTCATATTTCCTCACCAGATCAAGCCTGTGCCTGATGCTCATGTTTAAATCATTGAGCGGAAGATAGGGGATATTAGGTCGATTTTAACCCCCAATTCATCCACACCACGGCTAACGCCCTCATGTAATTCGGAAATGCGCCAACATATAATCAAGAGATCTCACACGAAGGACCCGCAAATGATAACCGCCACCTGGAACAACGAGGTGATCGCCGAGTCTAACAAAACGATCATGCTTGAAGGCAACCATTATTTCCCGCCCGACGCCATCCGCGCGGATGTTTTGCGGCCGAGTTCAACCACCAGCAACTGCCCGTGGAAGGGCACCGCGCGTTATTATTCGGTGGAGGTTGCGGGGGCGACGAACAAAGATGCCGCCTGGTATTACGCCGACCCCTCGGACAAGGCGAAGGAGATCAAAAATTACGTTGCCTTTTGGAAAGGGGTGAGCGTGCGCGAGGCCGCATAAGCCTCGCGCACCCATAAGCAAATTTCTAGGCTCGGCCTTGGGGCAACAGGCGCGCCGGCATCGGGTCACGCTTGGGGCTAAGCTTGCGCTCAACCCAGGCCATCGCCAAAGTCCACAGGCTGGTCAGCAACAAAAAATAAAGCCCCAGGACAGAATAAAGCTCGAACGTACGAAACGTGGCAGAATTTATCGTCTGCGTGACAAGCAGCATTTCCGACACACCGATCACGCTGACAAGCGTGGTGTTTTTGAGCATGATGTTGAATTGGTTGCCAATGGGCAGCAGGACAATCCGGAATGCCTGTGGCAAAACGACATGGCGCATGACCATGACACGCGATAGGCCGAGCGCCTTGGCCGCCTCGACCTGGCCTTTATCGACCGCCATGATACCCGCCCGAAAAATCTCTGCCATATAGGCAGCCTCGTTGATCGCGAGGGCCACAATGCCCGCCTGCACGTTACCCGGAAACACGATAGGCCCGACCGTGATATCATTAAACCGCACTATATTGGCGGCGGCGAGCGCGGTGTAGATGAACACGATCTGCACCAAAAGCGGCGTCCCCCGCACGATCCAGACATAGGCAGCCGCGGCAAACGAAAATGGCTTGCCAGGTGAGAGGCGCGCGAAAGCAATAAACAGACCGAGCACAGAGCCCAATATCTGGGCCGAAACCGCCATCAAGACCGTCAACCCAAGCCCGCTGAGAAACGCGCCGCTCGGCGTTAAGAGCTGCGACCAAAAATAGGGCCAGTCAAAATTCATACGTGCAGCCGATGCCCGAACCCACCGGCGTCATGAACACAGACTGCCCCTTCGCCATGCCGCTACGGCGTTTTCAGCATATCGTCCGTCAGATTCCATTTTTTATAAATCGCGCTGTACTGGCCATCAGCCATTAATTTATGCAGAGCGGTGGTCAGCGCCAGTTTTAGCCCAGGCGTGGTTTTGGCGACGCCGATCCCGGTTAAAATCTTGAAATAGGGTGGCCCGCCCACCTCGAATTGGCTGGGCTGAAGGTTCGCGTAGTACAAAGCCGTTTCATAGGCGACCCCATAAGCCGCCACCTGCCCAAACTGCACCTGCTGGAGTGCTGGCGTGTTCTCAGGGAACATCACGATCGTCACAGGCGGTTTTCCAGCGGCCGCAAGCGCGACATTGGCCTTTTTCAACAAATCGGTCGCCGTGGTGCCCGTGACGGTCGCGGCCTTTTCACCCGACAGCGCCTCGGGGCCTGATAGTTTCGGCGCCCCCGCCTTCAGGATGAAGCCTTCCTGCGAATACATATACGGGATCTCATCGATCACCTTCAGGCGTGGCGGTTTGATGAAAAGCTGTGAGAGGATGGCGTCACAATGGCCCGCCAGCAAGGCCGGGATCAGGCCCGCGAACGGGATGTTGAGAAATGTGGCATGCAAGCCGAGTTTGGCCGCCAGCGCATCACCAAGCTCGATATCGACACCCTCAGGCTTTTGTGCGGGTGAGAAAAACTCCATTGGCGGCAGGTTCACCGCGCTGCAAAATGTCAGGGTTTTCGATGCCACAACATCTGGCGGCAAACTCTGTGCGCGGGCAGGCACGGTTGTGGCCGTGACCAGCGCGACACCAAAAAACAATCCGGTCCCGACCCGGATAACAGTTTTGGCCGAAATTTTGATCCCCATCGAAGCCCCCCTCCCGCCAGCGGCGACCGCCGTTATGGATTTAATGAATTAATTCACCAGAGGGTATGAAATCCAGCGGCAGGCTGGCAACCCGCTTTTTACAAAAAACAAGCCACAATATACGTGGTTGATGATTATAAAGGCTAAAACTCGTTCAAAATAAAATTTTCCGCCCGATAAATAATCGACCAGGATTCCACCATGCGTCTGCAGGAAGCAGCCTTACCCCGCCCGCCAGAATGTCATGACCAGACCGCCCGCCACGATCAACCCCCCCCCGGCCATAATCGGCGGCGTGGGTGCCTGGCCAAACGCAAAATACGCGATGATCTGGGCCGCGACAAAGAACAAGGCGACATACACGCCCAACAACCGGCCAAAATCCCAGCCCGGCAGATTAACGACGACGCCGTAAACAAACAACGTCACCGCCCCCGCGACAAACCAGAGCCCGCGTGGCACGCCGCCTGCCCCCAGCCCCTTGCGCACCAGGGCATCCCCACCGGATTCAAGAAACGCAGCCAAAGTTAACATCAACAAAGCGGGCAGGATCGACATCTCAGCAGCCTTTCTCGGTTGTGGTCACGCCCGCTAGAGCGCGATGACTCTGGGTCTGCTCGTTTTGCGAGCGAAACTAGAGTCATCGCGCTCTAGATATTTCGGTAGAGCCGGATTCAGATCCTTGATCGGATCGCAAAGCGATTCGATCAAGGATTATCCGGGTCTAATGGCGCCGATTTTTCACCCCCGACCATGGATTAAAGCCCAAAACTCTGGCAACCCTTTATACCCAACACAGCCGTTCAGCCGGAGACGAAGCCTTGTCCGCACAGCATCCCCACGGCCATGATGACCACGACCACCATAGTCACCACGATCATCACCACGTTCCGGCGACCTTTGGCAGTGCTTTCGCCATTGGCATTGCCCTCAACCTTGCTTATCTCGTCGGCGAGGTGTTTTACGGCATTTTTGCCCATTCCTTGGCCCTGCTGGCCGATGCCGGACACAATGCCGGTGACGTGCTGGGGCTGGCGACCGCCTGGGCGGCCTCTATCATGGTAAAGCTGCGGCCCAGCCGCCGTTACACCTATGGGCTGCGGCGCACATCCATCCTGGCGGCACTGGGCAATGCCATTATGCTGTTAATCATCACGGGCGCCATCGCCTGGGAGGGTGTGCTCCGCCTGCTTCACCCTGAGCCCACTGGCGGCGTTGTCATCATGGCGGTTGCGGCAATCGGCATTTTTATCAACGGCGCTACGGCGCTGCTGTTCATGGCGGGCCGCAAGGATGACATCAACATCAAAGGCGCTTTCACGCATATGCTGGCAGACGCCGCCGTCGCCCTGGGCGTGGTCATCGCCGGTGCGGTGATCTTTGTCACGGGTTGGCTCTGGGTCGATCCTGTGATCAGCTTCGTGGTCAGCGGCGTTATCGTTATGGGCACCTGGTCCCTATTGCGCGATTCCATGAGCCTCGCATTGGACGCCGTGCCACCCGGCGTCAACGCCGCGAAGGTCGATGCCTTCCTGCGCGCCCTGCCCGGCGTCACCACCATCCATGATCTGCATATCTGGGGCATGAGCACGACCGAGACGGCGCTCACCGCGCATCTGGTCAGGCCCGGCGCCGGTCTGGATGACGATTTGCTGCACGAAGCGGCGGCGGAACTAAAAGCCCATTACGGCATCAGCCACGCCACCTTCCAGGTCGAGGATGGCAGCGGAGCGCATATCTGTGCGCTCCACGCCGATGAGACGGTTTAACCTTTGGCTCAGGCCCGCGCCGCCTGAACCGCCTCCCAAACGGCGAACGGCGTCGCCGGCATTGGCAGATCAGACACCCCAAGCGGGCGCAGAGCGTCCAACATGGCGTTAATAATCGTCGGCGTCGCCGCCACGGTCCCGGATTCGCCGCAGCCTTTGACACCGAGCATATTCGTTGTGCACGGCACGCTCTGGTCAATCGTCACGTCAAAGCTCGGGAAATCAGCCGCGCGCGGCATCTGATAATCCATGAACGAGCCAGTCACGAGCTGCCCACCTTCGCTGTCGTACCGGCAAATCTCGTGCAGTGCCTGCCCCGTGCCCTGCGCGATGCCGCCATGGATCTGGCCTTCAACCAACATCTGGTTGATCGCGTTGCCCACATCGTCAACGGTCGTGTACCGCTTGATATCCGAAACCCCGGTATCAGGGTCGATCTCCACCTCTGCGATGTGGCAGCCATTCGGCCAGCTCGAATTCTCGACCGTATGCGTGGCCTTAATGGCGATCTGCCCGCCAGCCTGCTTGCCCGCGAGATCAAAAATACCAATCCCACGGTCGGTACCCGAGATGGTGAACGCACCCTGCCCGAACACGATATCCGCATTGGCGGCTTCCAACGCCTCAGCGGCGAGCGGAAGCGCCGTCTCCACCCAGGTATCCGCGCCATGGGCCACCGCCGACCCGCCGACGAATGCCGAGCGTGACCCGTAAGATCCCGGCCCCATCACGATATCGGTATCGCCCTGGACCACGGAAACCAGCATCGGATCAACCCCGAGCCGGTCCGCGATAAGCTGGGTATAGGCGGTCTCCAACCCCTGCCCCATCGCCTGGGTCGCTGAATGCACGATAACCCTGTGGTCGCCGGTTACGGTAACATCCACGGTTTCGGTGAAGGCATAGGCACCCGTCCACTCGACATAGCTGGTGATACCCCGGCCGAGTTTTTTGCCCCGCGCCTCAGCTTCGGCGCGGCGGGCGGCGAACCCGGCATCATCGGCGCGCGCCAATGCCTGTTCGAGGAAATACGGGAAATTCCCGCAATCATAAACCTCACCCATGATCGTGGTCGCGGGCATGGCGGCGGGCTGGATAAAATTGCGGCGACGAATTTCCGCCGCCCCGATGCCAGATTTCGCGGCGGCCGCATCCATCAAACGCTCAATAATATACAGCGATTCAGGCCGCCCCGCTCCGCGATAGGCGGCGGTGGACATCGTGTTGGTCAACACGCCACGGATACGCACATGGATGGACGGGACGTGATACGTACCCGGTAAAATTTTCGGCCCCAGCACAAACGGGATCAAGAGCCCCACCGGCATAATATAGGCGCCCAAATTGGCCAAAGTATCAACCCGCAGCCCAAGAATTTTACCCTGGGCATCGAGCGCCAAAGACGCCTTCGACGCCTGGTCGCGACCATGCACCGAGGATGCGAATTCTTCACCACGCTCTGCGATAAAGCGCACCGCTTGCCCGAGTTTGCGCGCCGCGAAGACGGTAACCGCCTCCTCGTTATGCACGCTTGCCTTCATCCCGAACCCGCCGCCGATATCGCCCACCACCACGTGGATCGCTTCAGCCGGCTCCATCAACACTGATTGCGACAGGAAATCCTGCACCAGAGTCGGGGCCTGCGACGCATTATACACCGCGATGCGGTCTTTCTCGGGCATCGCCAGAATACTGCGCGGCTCCATCGCGTTGGCGACCAAACGCTGGTTCATAATATCCAGGCTGACCACATGCGCGGCGGCGGCAAAGGCGGCATCCACCGCGGCGGCATCGCCATGCACAATCTCGGCACCGATATTATCGGGGGCCGCCGGGCACAGCACCACCGCGCCCGCTATCGCCGCTTCCATATCCACAACCGCGGGCAGCGTGTCGTAGTCCACGACCACCAGCTCCGCGGCGTCCAGCGCCTGCGCCTTGGTCTGCGCGACAATTGCGACAACCGGCTCACCCACATGGCGCACCCGGCCCTTGGCCAGCAAAAACCGTGGCGGCGCCGCAATATCCGAGCCATCAGCGCGTTTGAACATGGGGATGGTGCCAATCGCGCCAATTCCCGCTTCCTCCAGATCCTCGACCGTATACACCGCGATCACCCCCGGCGCTGTGCGGGCGGCGGATACATCAAGACCGGTAATTTCCGCATGAGCGTGCGGCGAGCGGACGAAAACCAGTTCGGCCACGCCATCAGTGGCGATATTTCCAACATAGCGCCCCCGCCCGGTGATCAGGCGTTCATCCTCAACCCGACGAATGTTACGGCCAAAGCGCGTCATGGTGTTCATATTGCTGCTCCCATCTTGGCCTTAGATTTGAGGCCCATATGGAACACAGTCAAGGATAGGCGGAAGTGTTTATTTCAGCCGCAATTTCGCCCGGCCAAAGTCATTTCCGGCATCGACCAGATCGGCCAGCAACCTGATGAACTGGTCACGCTGCTTGGGCGCCAAACCCGCCACCGTCCGCTCATGTGCGTGGGTCACAGGCTCATCCAGCTTCGAGAGCAACGCCCGGCCGCGCGCGGTGATGCTGAGCAGCTTCTGCCGGCGGTCGGTCCGGCCAACATTGCGTTTCAGCAGCTTGGCAGCCTCCAACCTGGCCACGACATTGGCGATAGTGGCGCGGTCGACGCCAACCTCCTCCCCGATATGGGATTGGTCGAGCCCAGGCTGCCGCGCGACCACCGCGAGAATGTTATATTGCACAGGCGTAATGTTAAACGCGGCGCATTCCTCGGCGAACAACGCCAAATGAATCTGGTGCAACCGCCGGATCAAAAATCCTGGCTGAAGGTCTTGTTCTGTCGCGTGCGACGTTTGCAAATCATTAATCATGTGTAATGTGTTACCGTATCATTGATGACGTTTCAAGGCTTATTATTGGATACATAAATAATTGAAATTGCCTTTAAATTTATAAAAATCCAAATATTTCCAGGACATATAATGAACATAAGTTAGTTTTATGTGTGTTCTCGGACACAGTGACGTACGAGCCCTCGACCCGCATCCCCACCAGCTCAGACCGAAAAATATTTCGCTTTCGGATTCAAAACGACAATGGCGCTGGTTGATTGTTCAGGGTGCAACTGAAATTCATCCGAGAGCGAGACACCAATGCGCTCAGCCCCCAGCAATGCCAGCAACTGGTCCTGATCCTCCAAACGCGGGCAAGCCGGATAGCCGAAGGAATAGCGCGAACCTCGATAGGATTGCGCGAGCATTTTTTCCATATCCCGGTCATCCTCGGCGGCAAAGCCCAGCTCGGCCCGGATGCGCTTATGGGTGTACTCCGCCAGCGCCTCAGCCATCTCCACTGAAATACCGTGCAGATACAAATAATCCTGGTACCGGTTCTCCTCGAACCATTCCCGCGCAATCTCAGATGCGCGCTGGCCCACCGTGACCACCTGCAGCCCGATCACGTCGCGCGCGCCGTCATCCACATCCCGGAAAAAATCCGCGATGCACTCGCCATCCTCCCGGGGCTGGCGCGGCAAGGCGAAACGCGCAACCTCTGTCACCCCGTCCTCACCAAACAAAATCAGGCTGTTACCCTGCCCGGCGGCTTTCCAATACCCGTAAATCGCCTGGGGTTTCAGAATTTTATCGGCCTCGCACAAATCCAGCATACGCTTCATCACCGGGCGCAGCTCCTGCCGGGCCCAGCCGAGGAAATCATCCAGTGATTTGCCTTGTTTGCGGAACCCCCATTGGAACTGGAACAATGAGCGTTCATTGATAAACGGCACAATGGCTTTGGGTGCCGCCTCGATCATCCTCGCCCCCCAAAACGGCGGGGTGATCACGGGCTCGGCCTGGGTCAGGCGGCGGCGGCGCGCCTGCGTCGCCACCACATCCACAGGCGCGAACGCCTTGGCATCGGCCTCGCCCAATTTACGCTTGGTGTTTTTCGACTTGCCCTGGCGTTTGGACTGGATAACGGCCAGATAATCGTCGAATGCATTGCCGGTCACCTTGTCCATCAGATGCAGCCCGTCAAAGGCATCGCGCGCATAGGCCACCCGCCCGCAGGTATAGGCGGCAACGCAATCATCCTCGACATAATTACGGGTCAGCGCGGCACCGCCCAGCATGACCGGGATCTCCAGCCCCTGGCGGGACATCTCCTCTAGGTTCTCCCGCATCACCACCGTGGATTTTACCAACAGGCCGGACATGCCAATGGCATGGGCGCGATGCTCGCGGGCGGCCACCACCATATCGGCCAACGGCACCTTAATGCCGAGATTGATCACCTTATAGCCGTTATTGGTGAGGATGATGTCCACGAGGTTCTTACCGATATCGTGCACATCGCCCTTGACCGTAGCGAGCACGATGATCCCCCGCTCCTCCCCGGCGACACGGTCCATCATCGGCTCCAGATACGCCACGGCGGCCTTCATGGTCTCAGCCGATTGCAGAACAAACGGTAGCTGCATCTTCCCGGCGCCGAACAGCTCGCCCACGGTCTTCATGCCGTCGAGCAACAAATCATTGATGATCGACAATGGCTTATGGGTTTTCAACGCCTCGTCCAGCTCGTCCGACAGACCCTTGCGGTCGCCATCGACAATCCGGTCCTTCAACCGTCCCTCCACCGTCTCGCTGCGTTTTTTCTTGGTCGCATCAACGAGCTTACGGTCGGCAAAAATCTCCAACAGCTTTTGCAGCGGGTCGTAATCCTCCCGCCGCCGGTCGAAGATCAGATCCTCGCAAACCTGCACCTCCCCGGGCGCGATCAGGTGCAGCGGACGGATTTTCGAGACATGCACGATGGCCCCCGTCATCCCCGCCTTGACCGCGTGATCCAGGAACACTGAATTGAGCACCGCGCGGGCAGCCGGGTTCAGGCCAAAGGAGATGTTGGAGAGCCCGAGAATGATCTGGATATCCGGAAACGCCTCCCGGATCAGTTTTATCCCCTCCAATGTCCAAAGACCCAGCTTACGGTCATCCTCGTTGCCGGTTGCGATGGTAAAGGTCAGCGGGTCGATTAGCAGGTCTGATTGTGCCAACCCGAATTTACCGCACGCGAAATCCACCAGCCGGGTTGCGATCCGCAATTTATCCGCAGGCTCCTTGGCCATACCCACCTCGTCGATGGTCAGCGCGATCACCGCCGCGCCGAATTTTTTGGCCAGCACCAGGCGGTCAGTGGCGTGCCCCTCGCCATCCTCGAAATTGATCGAATTGATGATCGGCTTGCCGCCATGACGCTTGAGCGCGGCTTCGATCACCGGGGTCTCGGTCGAATCGATCACCAGAGGCGCGTTTACCGAGGCGGTGAAGCGGGTGATCACCTCGTTCATCTCATAGGTCTCGTCGCGCCCGACGAAAGCGGTGCAGATATCGAGCGCGTTCGAGAATTCGGCCACCTGTTCGCGGCCCACCGCCACGCAGCCATCCCAATCCCCGGCCTCCTGAAGCTCCCGCCATTTTTTCGAGCCATTGGCGTTACAGCGTTCACCGATGGAGAAATAACTATTTTCCTGCCGCAACGGGGTGGCACCGTACAGGCTGGCCACCGCGGGCACCCAGACAGGCTTGCGCAGCGCGGGCACCGGGCGCGGGTTGCCCAGGCGACGCAACATGCCGTCCAGCGCCTCGATATGCGAAATCGAGGTGCCACAGCAACCGCCGATCAGGTTCACCCCGTCCTCGACGACAAAACGCTCCATCCAGCTCGCCATTTCAGCGGCACCCAGCGGATAATGCGTTTTGCCGTTGACCAGTTCCGGCAGCCCGGCATTGGGCTGGACCGAAATCAAACGCGGCCAGTTCTGGGAGAGAAACCGCACATGCTCGGCCATTTCCTGCGGGCCTGTCGCGCAATTCAGGCCGATCAGCGGCACGTCCAGCGCGTGGATCACGGTCGCGGCGGCGGCGATGTCCGGCCCCACCAGCAACGTGCCCGTGGTCTCCACGGTCACCTGCACAAAAATCGGAATGTCCCGCCGCGCCGCCGCAATGGCGCGCTTTGCACCGTTCACGGCTGCTTTTATCTGCAACGTGTCCTGGCAGGTCTCGATCAAAATCGCATCCACCCCGCCCGCCAGCAACCCCTGCGCCTGGGCGAACAGCGCGTCTTCCAGCGGGTCATAGGCGATGTTGCCGAGGCTCGGCAGCTTGGTGCCCGGGCCGATGGAGCCGATGACATAGCGCGCCCGGCCATCGGTGAAGCTCATCGCCGCCTCGCGCGCCAGCTCGCCTGCGATCTTGTTGATCTCAAAGGCGCGGTCCTCAAGCTCAAACTCCGCGAGCGTGATCGGCGAGCCGCCAAAGCTGTTGGTCTGCACCGCATCCGCACCGGCCGCAAAATAACCGCGATGGATGTCGCGCACCAGATCGGGGCGCGACAGGTTCAGCACCTCGGTGCAATTCTCTTTGTCCCAATAATCGGCTTCGACATCCAAGGTCAGCGCCTGCACGCGCGAGCCCATGCCGCCGTCGCAGAGCACGACCTGGGTGGATAATACGTCAAGCAGATGGGGAGCGGTCATCCCTGTTAGATACAACGAAGCCGCTCTATGTCCAGTTAATGCAAACCAAACCCGATATCCGCATCCCCATCCTCTGGTCCGGCACCGGAGATGTGTATCTGGTGCAGGACTCCAAACGGGCACCGACGGACGGATATGTCGTGCGGTTTTCGCTCGGGCTCAAGCGCCACGCCCCCGGTTGCGGCTGCTGCGCGGGCCGGGGCCCGGCTGCCACGGCGCTGGGCTGGATTTTTCAGGCCCGCGCGCGGGCGGAGATATCATATTTTACCACGCTGGTCGTTGTGGCCACCGCCGATGGCCAAGCCGCCATCCGTGACGCCCTGGATGAAGACCCGGTCGCCCGCAGCCTTTTTAAGCTTTAATACCAATCGTCATAAAGGATGACACTTGGCATAACACTCTTTGCTGACGCGCGGCCGCCCCACCAGCCCCGCAGTATTATCCCAATCCGCGAAGACAGTGACACATCCAGGTAAGCGGCCGCTTTTTTTCAAAAAAGCGGCGCAAAAAACTTTTGTTATGCCGGTGCCGGGCTTCTGGAACCCCAA
>JAQNCU010000338.1 GCA_029077775.1 Acidocella sp.
CCGGATGACATCGAGGTCCGGCGCGCTGGTGTGAAAGCGCAGGCGGCGGCTGTCTTCATCGGTGTAGTCAGCCTCGGGGATGACGCCGGCGCGGGTGAGCAGCGGCGCACATTCGGCGAGGATGCGACCCTTCGGCAGCGCCAGCACGATGGGGGTGCTGATCGCCTGCGGGGCGGGGTGATTTTGTGTGAGCGCGGTCATTGCGCAGCGGTGTATCACTGCCGGGCGAAAGCTCAAGCGGTGGGCGTGCGTGGCGGGTACGGTGCAGCTATTCGATACGATATCGTAACGAAATAGATGTGGCAAGGTGCTGGCGATTATGCGGAAAATTCGAAATCGCCGGGGTGGCGGGGCCAGGGGTGCATGGCTGGTGCGAGTGTGGTGCTGTGCTGATCGCCCGGGTGGGCGATGGGATGAGCGCGGGTGGGTGGCGCCGGTGGGGTGGCGCCGGGTGCGTGGGGTTTGAGGGGCGCGGGCCGTTTGACGCCGAAGATGTGGCAGAGCGGGCGGAGGATGCGGCCGAGGCTGGGGTTGGTGTTGAGGGCTTCGATCAGTTCGGGGGTTGCGAGCAGGGCGATCAGTCCGGCGCGCGCGCCGCCGGCAAGGGCACCGCTGATGGGGGTGGGCGGCAGCAGGGCGAGGACCCAGCCGAATGTGGTGGGGAACGGGTTGGGCTTGCGGGTGCGGGCGGGGCGCGGTTTGGCGGGTGTGGTGTCGCTCTGTGTGGGTGTGGGTCGCGGCGGGATGGGGCCGCGCTGGTGGGTTTTGGCGAAGCGGGCGATGGCGCGGGTGAGGTATTGCAGCAGCAGGGCGACCAGGGGCATGGCGGCGCGGTGCAGATGGCCATGGCGGTAGAGCGCGGCGCGGAAGTCGGCCACGATGGTGTTCAGGCGTTGGGTCAGGTGGTTCGGGTTGGCGGTCGCTGCGTCGGCCATGGCGGATACAAAGCATGGTGGGCGGGGGGTGAGAAAGCGGAAAAGGACAATAATCCTCCTTTTTTGCAAAAAGGGGCAAAAACGCTGGGACGTTCGGCGGGGTGAACCCAAAGCGACAGGGCGATGTGCGGGCAGGGTGCCCGGCGATGTCACCCGTACGGACCAGATTAAAAAGAGTTTTTTGGTTCTTTTTTGCAAAAAAGAACCGCTTTCTTTGTATTAAAATACTTTTGTAGACAGACGGACTGCGTCATGCGTCGTACATCTGACGATATCAGACCGCTTGTCTGTTGAATACAGTCGCGTTCGCAGCAGGTTTCTGCGTGATTTGTCTATTGCTGCGCAATGTGTCCGGACGTGTCGCGGAAGGCCAGTCTAGTAAACGCGTATGGCCGGGGCGGCTCGGTTTCATTGCGTGAGGCGGGCTGGCGGCCATCGGGGTTGGCTTGCGTCGTTATGGCAGGTCTGGTTGTGGACGTTGATGATTTAACAATTGAAAGGAGCTTTCCCATGTGGGGTCATTTTTATTTCTTCTGATTTTCAAATCATAAGGTAACGGTACGGATGCAATGTTTCATTGCATCCGTTCTTGTTTGTGGATCAATGATTATTGTGTAGTGTTTATATGACAACCAAATTCAGGCGATTCAGTTCTGTTATCGTGTTTGCCGCGTTCGTGTCGGCGGTTGGCAGCCGGATTACTGTGGTTGCCTTGCCATTGATTGCGGTTTTGTTGCTGAAGGCCTCGCCGTTTGAGATCGGGGTGTTGAGTGCGGCCGGTTTTGTCGCGTTTGCGGTGGCGGGCGTGGGTGTCGGGGCGATGGTCGATCGCTGGTCGAAGCGCCGTGTGCTGGTGCTGACCAATGCTGCGGCTGCGTGTGTGCTGGCGCTGGTGCCGCTGGCGGGTGGTGCGCGGTTCGTGACGCTCGGGTTGTTGATCGGGGTGAACTTCATTGCGTCGGGGTTGATCGCGACGGAGGAGATTGCGGCGCGGTGTGCGATTGCGGCGCTGGTCGAGCCCGCTGCGGCTGGCGCGGTGTATGGCCGAATTTCCGCTGCAATGGCCATGGCGGGGATGATCGGGCCGGCGGTTGCGGCGCTGTTGATTGGTGTGTTTGGCGCGCCCGATGCGATTGCGCTGGATGCGCTGTCGTTTGCGGTGGCGGGTGGTTTGATGCTGGCCTTGCCGGCTATGGTTTCGCCACCGCCGCTGGCTGGTGCGCCGGTACCGCTGGTGGCGCGGCTGACGGCCGGGCTGCGGCTGATTGGTGACGATGCGTTGTTGCGGCCGATGTTGACGGTGCTGGTGCTGGCGCGGGTGCTGGGTGCGATGTGCCTGGCTTTGGAGGCGTTGTTCATTGTGCGCCAGCTTGGTGTGCCGCCGTCCTGGTTTGCGCTGGCGTTTAGTGTTGGTGGTGTGGGCGCGCTGGTGGGTTCAATGCTGGCGGCTGGGGTGATCAAACGTGTGCGGCTACCGATGGTGCTGGGCGGGTCGTTGCTCGTTGCGGCGGGGGCACGCTGGGCAATGAGCATGTTGCATGGCGCGCCGTTGCTTGTGGCGATCGGGTTTGGTGCGTGTCTGGTGGCGTTGGGTGTGATCGGGGCGTTGTTGAGTGTTGCGTTTCAGGCCGCGATTCAGATGCGGATGCCGCCGGCCATGATGGGTCAGGCGTTTGGTGCGGTTTCGACCATTATGGGGGCCGCGATGCCGTTTGGTGCGGTGGCGGGTGGATTTTTGGGCAGCGCCCTGGGCGTTCATGCGACGTTGATGCTGGCGAGCTTGGGGTATCTGGCGCTTGCGATGACGCTTGCGCCAATGATGGCGGGCCGCGACGTTGCGGCTGAGGTTGCAGATTGAGCACGTTTTGGGGCGTGATCGGGTGATGATTGTAGTGGTTCGGTTTGTTCTGTTGGTTTGATTGGTAATCTGTGGAGATTTGAACATAAAAGACAAGTTTTTTGTATAAAAATACATAAAAGATATTTTTTGATTTGGCATTATGTTATTTTGGCAGTACGAGCGAGCGGGAATACTTGTTGACGCGGCGTACGATTTAAGTGGTTGTAAAGACCAATTCACGTGGTAGGGCGTGGCTCAAGAGAGCCGAATCAATCAAAATGGGCGTTGTGATAAATAAATGAAAGTTTTTTGGTTCTTTTTTGCAAAAAAGAACTGCTGTTTCGCGCGTTTTCCAATCAATTATAGGGTGAGTGACGCTGATGTCGATTATTGACATGAGTGCGATAACGGCCTTTGCGGCCTATGCGGTTGGCACGGCGTGTCCTGGCCCTGGAATTATGTCGATCGTGGCGATTTCAGTGGAGAGTGGTCGGCGGGCGGGTTTGTTCCAGGCGCTGGGCATTATGGTCGGGTCGCAGATTTGGGGATTGGGTGCGGTGAGCGGGTTGGCGCGTCTGGTATCGGCGTATCCGGGTTCGCCGCATATCATTGAACTCGGTGCTGGGTTGGTGTTGTTGTGGCTTGGCTGCAAGGGCATGAAATTAAACTTCGCGATGAAAAGGCGCGCGACCGGGATCGAGCCAATCCCGCGGACAATTGGGCAGATGAAGGTGCATTTTTGTCGTGGCTTGATGATCAATCTGATCAATCCGAAGGCGGTTCTGGTGTGGA
>JAQNCU010000339.1 GCA_029077775.1 Acidocella sp.
TCCCGGCCCGGCCGATGACGATGGCGAGCTGCCGCCCATCCGTCATCCGCTCGGCCGCGGCACGCTGCTCTGGCGACAGATCGGCGTCGGCGAGCTGCGCTTTGCCGTGGCGGCCCAGCTCGCGGCCGGACGCGGCACCGATGCGCTCAGCCGCCCCGATGATCGCAACCTCCTCCTCCCGGACCTGGCGGGTGGTCCAGCCGACCTCATCGCCCCCCTTCCCGTTCCGGCGATCCGCCACCAAAGCGATGACATCGACATGGCCGATGATCCGCGCCTCCAGCGCCTCGCGCTCCGCCCCCTCCAGCCCGGATTTTTGCACCGCCTGGCGCACGTCGCGCGGGGTAAAGATCGCCTGCCGCGCCGTGAGCGATTCCAGAATTTTGTCTGGGTCGCGCAAGCTGGCTTGTTTGGCCGCCTCGTTCGCGCGGTCCAGCTTCTCCCGGTCACCGATGACTTGGCTGTCCCTGAGCTGGCCCCGCGTGTAATGCGCCTCCGGCGAGGCTTTGCGTTCGCGGATGTCGGCCGTGATGCCAAGGCGTTCAAAATACACGCGCTGGAATTCCGCCCAGCGTACATCCCAATTCTCGGCCTCGCTGATGAAGTGCTTTGCCCCCTTGCTGGCGAACTCCGGATTCATCGCGCGGGCCTTCTTGCCGAATCCACCGCCCGCCAGGGTCCGGGTGCTGATGAGCAAATGCGCGTGCGGGTTATTCCCGTCCTTATGGATTGCCCATTCCACAACGACGCCATGCTTTTGTGGGTCGATCTCCTTGGCGACGAATTCCATGAGCATCGCCTCGCGCTGCTCGGCATTGGCTTCGCGCGGCAAGGCGATGGTCATATGCTTGGCCACCTGACCGCCTTTCTTCCAGCGCAGCTCGCCAGTCTGCCAGTCAATGGTTTGCTCGGCCCGCTCGGCCTCGCGCCAGACCCGTGCCCCATCCGCTGCCCATTCCGGGGCGCTGGCCGGGAGGATTAGCCCCCTGGCCTCAAGCTCGTCAGCACGGTGCGCGAAGTTGAACCGCTCGCCCGCCTGGTCCTGGCGGATGTCGCGCGCAATGTACGCAGATAAGCCCGTGGCGCTGCTGCCAGCACCGGCTTTGACGATCTCGGCGCGAATGAAGCGGCTGGCCATAAGGCACGGTCTCCATTTCGATCAGCAGCGGCACCATGCGATGTTGGTAGAATTAGCTGCTATCCTTGAATCTACCATCTCAAACACGTTTTGCGAAGCAAAATGTATATTAAACCTAGACTGATCTTCTCATGTTCCAGTTATCGCACACCTGACGCCAATATGAAGATGCATCCAGGTCAGCACTTTAAGGTTTACGATGCTTTAGCCGAAGCCCTAGCCTTTTGAAATCGCGTTGGTGTCCATGATGGAACGTGAATCCTGACGCAATTTTGGTTGTGATGTTAGGGAGAAAATCCATGGGGGGTTTCGATGAAACAGCACTCCGGCGGCTGGAAGAACTGGTGGCCAGAAACAAGGGCGCGAACAAGCTCGCGGCAACCGAGGCGCTGGAACTCAAAGAACTGAAGCTGCTTCGGCAGGCCGCAGAAATCGCCAAAAGCCGGGCCGATATCGCCGTCGCCAAACGCAAGATCGAGGATCGGGAAAAATACCGGGTGGGCGGCTTGGCTGTCGCGGCCGGGCTATCCCGGTGGAATGACGACGAGCTGAAAGGCGGGTTCGCTATGCTGGCCGAGCTGAGCGACACAGTGCTGGCGGAACTGGCCGTGAAGGGGAAGCAGGCGGCAACAAAGGCGGCCGGGAAAGCAGTGCTCGTGCCACTCCGGGTATCATTCGCGGAATCACCCGGCGAGGCCGTGCTGACGGCGCTTAAAAAACGCGGCTTCAAATGGAACCAGGCCGCCACTGCCTGGGATGGCGCTGGTGATCCCGCCGATGTCCAAGGCGAGGCGGACCTCGCTGGCGGCATGGTCATCCCCCTGCCCTTAGAGACCGCCGCATAGGGCGCGGCTATGACTTCCGGGAATAAAGCGGAGCGCGACCGGGCAGCGGCTGAGTATTGGACGAATCTCGCCGCCAAAGGCGGCGCTGGCACCCATGACCCGGCGGGTGAGTTTCAGCCACACGGTCAGCGGAAGCGAGAAGGAACGGAAGCCTTGGCACCCATCGAAGATGATCTCGGCGGCTCAACCGATCCCCTGGTCCTGATCGTCGAGGCGATCGGCGATAACAGCAACGCCATCAAAGCGGCCACTGCGGAAATGACGGCGGCACGCCGGGCCATTGCGGAAAGTGGGAAGCAACACGCCCTGCGGGCGGGCGCCATGGCGCGAGACATGAGCACGGTCACCCATGCGGTGAATCAGCTCATCGCCAGCGAAGCGTCAAAAAAGCAACGACGCTCCGATTGGATTTTCTGTCTCATTGCCGGTGTGGTGATTGGCATCGTCCTCGCCGCCTTCGCCATCCTCGATCTGCCCATGCTCTGGCGTAACCTCTTTGGGTGATATTGCCCGCGCGCTGGGGAACATGCTGTGCGCCGCGCGGCGCGATCCTCTGAAAGCCGTCCTCGCGGTGTTATTCAGCCCGTGGCACGTTGGCAGCTATGTGGCGATGATGCTTTTCCTAACGGTGGTAATCTTCTTCGTCGTGTACGATGTCATCGAGCTGCTGGCCGCCCTGCTCCACCTGCAAAAGAATTTCCCGGCCCAGCTTGCAATCGATGCCGGGATGTTCACCCTCGCCGGCGCGCTACTCTGGCGCTGGTCAACCGCCCCCCTGCTCCGGCGCTTTGGCGATGATGTCAGCCACACCCACGGCTCAGCCCGCTTCGCCACGGAAAAAGAAACGGCACGCCTGGTGCAGCCAGGCGGGGGCTTACTCATCGGCCGTGACATGAAAACCGGCAAACTGCTTCGCTATGAAGGCCCGGCCCATCTGCTGACGGTCGCCCCAACGCGCAGCGGCAAGGGCGTCGGCACCATCATTCCGAACCTGCTTACCGCAAACCGCTCCATTATCTGCATCGACCCCAAGGGCGAGAACACCAGAATCTCGGCCCGCGCCCGCTACCTGGTCGGCCCTGTTCATATCCTCGACCCCTTCGGTGTAACCGGCAGACCCTCGGCGGCATCATACTCTATGTCCTTGCGGAAGAGCCGGAAGACCGGCGTACGCTCGCCACGGTGCGGGAACATCTGACGGGAGCGCCGGATGACTTCGCGGCGCTACTGGCGCGGATGCAGGGCACCGCGGCGGCCGGCAATCTCATCGCCCGCGCCGCAAACCGCCAGCTCGGTAAGTCGGACCGCGAGGCCGCCGGCGTTCTCTCCACCGCCCAGCGCCATACCCATTTCCTGGATAGCCCCCGCATGACATCCGTACTCGGCCGGTCGGACTTCTCGTTCGCCGATCTGAAATCGGCCGTGGCCACGGTGTTCCTCGTCCTGCCCCCGGATCGCCTGGCCATCTATGCCCGCTGGCTGCGCCTGATGCTGACGCAAAGCCTGCAAGATATGGCCCGGACCCCTGCCCTGCCCGGCGCGCCGGTGCTCTACCTCCTGG
>JAQNCU010000015.1 GCA_029077775.1 Acidocella sp.
ATTTATTTATGCCAACATAGCCTGCGACATAAACATATCAAAACCATCAAAATTGGCGGACCCGACGCGATTCGAACGCGTGACCTTTGCCTTCGGAGGATTGAAAAAGGGCTTTTCCGGCTCTACGCCAGAGTGCGAAATTGTACGATAAGTAATTGAAAAATATGCTTTTCATAGAAGGGCAGCTTCGCTATAATTCGCCAGAACCGCCCATTGTTTACCATTTTATGGTGAGTATTTGGTGAGTTTTTTTGGTGAGTTTTCTCGCCGGCGAGGTGAAATTTGCCCAAGCTTACAAAGACGATCGTCGAGGCTGCGGCCCGGCAAGAAAAGCCCTATACTCTGTGGTGCAGCGATTTGCCGGGATTTGGTGTTTATGTGCTACCCACCGGCAAACTAACCTATTTTGTCGATTACCGGAACAAAACCGGCATCCGGCGGCGACTGACGATTGGGCGCCATGGTAAGCTGACAGCGGAGACCGCACGCAAGCTCGCGATCGCCACCATGGGTGAGGTCGTCAAGGGCGATGACCCGGCTGAAGAGCGCGCCACCCAGAGAAAGTCGATGACGGTGAAGGACCTCTGCACCCGTTATATGGCAGCGGCCGAAAATGGCTTGATTATGGGCAAACGAAATCGGCCCAAAAAAGCCAGCACGCTTTATGTTGATCGCGGACGCATAGCCCGGCACATCCTGCCTCTTCTTGGCAGCAAGCGCGTTTGCGATATCGCCCAGGCAGACATTAACCGTTTTATCCGTGATGTCGCCGGCGGCAAAACCGCTGCGGTCGTGAAGACCGACAACAAGCGGGGGGTGGCGATTGTCGAGGGTGGCAAGGGCACAGCCGCCCGCACGGCCGGCCTGCTTGGGGGCATGCTTTCATTCGCTGTCTCTGAAGGCGTTATCGCGGCCAACCCGGCACGGGGCGTCAAACGGCCGGCGGACAACCATCGCGTACGGCGGCTCACAGTCGAGGAGTACCGTCAACTCGGGAAGGCACTTGCTGAAGCCCACGCTGAAGCAGAGGCCCCGCAAGGCATTGCCGGTATTTGGCTGCTTGCTTTGACTGGCTGTCGCTCAGGCGAAATCATCAATCTCAAATGGGTAGAGGTCGATGAAGCGGGAGGATGCCTGCGGCTGACAGAAAGCAAGGAAGGAGCGTCGATCAGGCCGGCGGGTCAAGCCGTGTTTGAGGTACTTAGCCAAGTCGAGAAGAAAAAAGACTGCCCCTATGTCCTCGTGTCCGTCAGTGGCGGAGGCCCGTTCGGCGGTATGGCGCGGGCTTGGCAGCGGACCTTAAAGCGCACGCAGTTGACGGGAGTGACACCTCACACGCTCAGGCATTCTTACGCATCGGTGGCCGGCGATCTGGGCTTCACGGAATCCACGATTGCCGCGTTGCTTGGGCATGCCGCGGGGTCCGTGACCAGCCGTTACGTACATCACCTCGATAGTGTGCTGATCGCGGCCGCCAATAAGGTGGCGAGAGCCATTTATGACATGATGACCACCGATCCCGAGAACACTGAAGGCGCCGGTTAAATAGCCTGGCTGGTGGTGGGCTATGTTTTGGGCTTATTGTTGATATCAACAATGAACTATTATCTTTTATATTTCACGTTAATAGGTCATATATGATCTATGTTAAGGACACCCGCAGAGCTGCGACAAGAACTTGGCCAGGCGATTCGCCTTCGCCGCCTGGGACAGGGCTGGTCTCAGGAGGAAGCGGCAACGCGCGCGGGCATGGGCCTCAGCACCTGGAAGCGAATGGAGGCAAACGGGCCGAGCCTCGTGGAAAATTTGATCAACGCCGCTCTCGCTCTGCGTTGCGAGGACGGCATTAGCCAGCTTTTCCCGGCGCCTGCCGCCTCTAGCCTTGACGAGCTTTTGCAGCGCCAGGCCGCTACAGCGCATACACCCCGCCAGCGGGCGCCACGGCGCAGGACAGCGCCGTGAGGCTAGCGCCGGGCACGCCCCTATCAATCGCGCTCGCCTTCGAGCCCAGCAGCGAACCTCTGGCGGTGGGCCGCCTCGCGATGGACGCTGGCCTTGCCCAGCTCGAATGGTCGACGGAGGTTATCACGCGCAGCTTGCCTGTATCGCCACTTTACTATCCACCCGAGCCCGGCCTGATGGCGGCGCGGACCCGATCTTTCGATGGGTTACATGGATTTTTGGCCGACAGCCTCCCTGATGGATGGGGCTATCTTCTTATGCGCAAACGCCTCGCGAAATTGGGCATCGACATTGCTTCGCTCAGTCCGCTGGAGCGCCTGGCGCTGGTCGGAGAGCATGGCCGCGGTGCACTGGCGTTCAAACCGGCGACCACTCCCGCGGATGACGTTGAAAGCCTCGATCTAGACGCTCTGGCGCACGACGCTACGGCGTTGCTGATGGGCGACCAGAGCCGGCTGGCCGATACTCTGGCCGGGTTGGCGGGTGGCTCTGGTGGCGCCAGGCCCAAGGTGCAGGTGGGGTTCGACGGCCAGGGCCACGTCTCCGTGGGCGAAGGGGAGATAGCAACCGGCGATACCGCGTGGCTGGTGAAATTTCGTGCACCTTCAGACCCCATCGACATCGGCCCCATAGAGGAAGCCTATGCCTGCATGGCGGAAGCGGCGGGGTTGCATATCAGCGCCCACCGGTTGTTACCCGCCAAAACGGGACCGGGCTATTTTGCTACGCGGCGGTTCGACCGGCCAGATAACGGTGGACGGCTTCACATGCTTTCCCTGGCTGGCGCGATCGAGGCGCCGTCCGATGTACCTTCAAGTTACGATCTCTTTCTGCGTGCGACGCGCGCGATCACGCGGCGGGCGGATGACGTTGCCGCAGCGTTCCGGCGAATGGTTTTCAACGTGCTCGCCTGCAATCGGGATGATCATACGCGCCAGCATGCTTACCTTATGGGACCCGCCGGCGAGTGGCGCTTGGCGCCGGCGTTCGATCTCACATATTCGCCCGGCCCTGGTGGAGAGCATTATCTCGACATCGAGGGTGAAGGCCGCCGCCCGACGCGCGCTCAAGTCACAAGTCTTGGCAAAAGACACGGACTCGACGCCAAGCGTACAACGGCGGTCATCGAGGAAGTAATTGCGGCAGTTGCCAGCTGGCCAAGCCAGGCGCGGAATGCGGGTGTGTCCAAAGATTCAGCCAAGATGGTACAGGATGCTCTTGCCCAGGTGTTTGGAGACTTCGATAAAGGATAGAAACACTCTGACATGATTGCGAATATCAAGTGGTCGCTTCTCATTTTTGGAGAAGATTCGAGAGTCAAGAGAGGTGACCTTGAATTTCGTCCAGGATGCCCTGCACACTGGTGCCCGTACGCAGGTACCGATCCACCATAGCCTCTCTTATTTCAGCGGTTTGATTTTCAAATACCTGCCAGATTTTTGCCTCTTCCTCCGGAGGGATCTCAAAGTTTAGTTCGATAGCGTAACGCCTCATGCGCTCTAATGTCGTTAAGGCATATTTCCAGTTTACCAACGGATTAAGAAGGAGAATGCATCTCTCCTCAAAGGATTTTTTTGCCATTGCATGAACTGCTACCGACCAAATCTCGCCAGGCGAATGTTCAACACCTATAGCTGAGAGCGCGATATCGGATTGCTGAAACAATTCCTCAAGTGTTGCCGCGTCGACTTTATGGGGAACTTCGACGACACGCCCATGGATTTCAAAGGCATCAGCAAACAGCCGCTGGTCCATTCTCTTTGCGCCACGACGGATCAATTCTTGAACCATCAATTCACGGTCACGGGCAGATGGAGCCCAAAGATCGAGGTCCCGCGGAGGCTTTCCTGTGAGCAATGTCTTGAATGCTCCCCCTGCGAGAAAGAACCTCGCACCACTATCAAAGCCGACCGTGGCAGCAATCTCACGCCGAGCGAACTCGAGTACATCTCCCTCAGCCAAAGAGCATAAGGAACGCGAATCCCGTACAGCTTCGAGATCCCGATAAGCCGTGTGGAGCATCCCATCAGAGTCATGCCAGAATATCACGCTTTCAAGGAACCCGGGCCAGAATTCCGGTCCTAGTGCTTTACCCAGCAGGCGAGCAGCCGTGGCCATCACCAAAGTATCATGGGTAATGAAGACGTGGATGCCATCTATGCCGTTGGCAGCAGCAAACATATGGTGAACAAGAAAGCGAGCGGCTTCATTCGGTCGAGCCATACCCGGCAGAGCATCGCTAGAAGAGACCAAATGCGCCACGACACCTTCATGTCCACGGGTCTCCCAGTTGGCCCAGGCCCTTTGACTATCGATACTATAGACACCAGGCGCACCCAGATGCCGATCAAGTGTAATCGGGCAATTAATGCCTGCGCCATCCCGCAACGCTTCGGCCGTCTGAACGCAGCGGATAACAGGACTGGTCCTTATGGTCTTCAAACGCTGGCCAAACTCTGCACCGAGTTTTTTTGCTAGCTCCTGGCCCTCGTAGGTAATAGGTACGTCGATTCCGGTGCTATTTACAGGCAGATCATCACGAGCAGAATGACGCAAGAGCAGGACAACTGGTCCAATCAGTGAATTTACCCTAAACTTTGGCATTGTCGCCTCGAAAAGACATGTCAACTGCAGTGATAAATTTTAGATGCGGGCTGGTCGAAGCTCGACCAGCGCCTCTCCGGCCTCATTGATTACTTCTAGTCCTCCATCAAATCGCTCTACACGCGCTTGGCCGTTATAAAAAGGCTCAAGAGTTGAAAATCGGCGGCCGTAGGCTTCTTTACCGCGTAGGTTGATGTGCATCCAACCAGACTTATCTCGGGCGCGTGCAAAGCCCTTATGATAAACATCTAGATCAGTGAACCATAGTCCATGAATTAAGTTGCCATTCAAATCGACATGGGTCGAGTTTCCATCGTTCGCCTGGACTACGGCAATACCGTCACGATAATCCCCAACGTAGCGCCATCGGGGAGAATAGATAGGATGCCCTCCGGGGGCGATATGGAAGTAGCCGCCGCCAAACTCACGGACAGGGCATCGACCATTTTGGAAGTTACCGCACCAATCAAAGCGCTGCGCGTAAGCATCTTCGCCAGTCGGAGTTATATGATGCCAATTCTGATCGTTAACTACGGCTGCCAGCCCTACGTAAAAGCCAAAGCAGCGCGTGAAACGGCGCGCATAAGCCGGAATGCTGCTCGGATAAATATGCCAAGCTTCACCATCACGCATTACCGGAGCCAATCCGGGCTCATGGAATTTTAGAACTTCATCGAATCGGTCCGTATACGCAGCCTCACCGGTCTCGAGAATATGATGCGAGCCGTCTTGGACCACGATCAGATTCTTCCAATTCATCGTTCAGATCCAATTGGCCGCCGCATGTTACAACTGAGGCATAATTCTCGGTTTTGATATGTTGAAATTAGCGCCTGGTAGGAATCACCATTCCAAATTTCCATCAAATTTTGCTCGTCAAGATTACCAAATTCACCCAGTGATAGCCGTTGAGCATCAGGTGCACAACATGGATTAAAGCGCCCCATGGCACTTACCCAAGCCTCCTGCCCAAGAAACGGACAAATGCCGCCCGGCGCGATATCTTTGGTAGCATTTTCGTCGAGCAGAAAGAAGTTCTCCAGCAGTAGCTTTGTCCCATTGGGCAGCGTCTTTTGGGCAGCAACCTCTCGTGCGCCGAGGACCGCCTGATTCCATCGATGTATTGCTTCAGGACTTCTTCGCATCGATTCGATTTCGATTTCGGCGAAGTGTGTCCATAGGTGGTGGCCCTTAACACGGTCCACGCCAAGATCTATCGCAAGCCGGACTATATCAACGAGTTCGGCCACATTTGATTCCAGAAACGTGAGCTGAAAAGTGATGCTACAACGATTGCCGCCAGAAGCTGCATGTGAATCTCGCCGCGTAATAAATATGCGCGCATTTTCAAGAAGCTTTTCCCAATGACCGCCGAGCATGATTGCTTCCTGCGTATCTTTCGTGGCACCATTCCAAGAAATTTTTATATCTGACGTGACCGGTACGATCTTGTCAGCCCATTTCGCCGCACCTAACCGTGGAAACGTACCGTTCGTGGTAAGATTTAGCTTCACGTCATAGCGCTTGCAAAGGTCCAGGATCCCTTCGAAATGCTCGTAGAGTAAGGGTTCACCCATGGTCGATGGTATGATTTCCTTAAGCCCGTGATTGGCGGCGTCTGCAACTACGCGCTCAATCATCTCGAACGGCATTACGCGCCTAGGGCGCCCCTCTGCAACACGCTGACTTTGAAGATGACTATATGGTGAGTGTTCCTCACACATGATGCACTTCAAATTGCATAAGTCGGGATTGGTGTCGAACGTGATGCGCCATGGGCCGACCTGACGATTGATTTGTGACGATGATCGCCGTTTCAGAACTTCGATGTAGATTTTCTCTATCTGCTCAACGTGCTCTCCAATCTCTGGAATATCGCCAGACTCGTCATAAAGGTATCCACGCGCCCCAAGGCGCGCGGCAAATTCGGGATCATCAACAAAACGTTGCATCTGCTCGCTGAGTGACATGGATGAACGGTGCTCGAAGAGAAGCCCGTTCACTTCA
Source organism: Acidocella sp. (assembly GCA_029077775.1). Classification (GTDB taxonomy): domain Bacteria; phylum Pseudomonadota; class Alphaproteobacteria; order Acetobacterales; family Acetobacteraceae; genus Acidocella. The sequence continues at coordinate 6,574 of JAQNCU010000015.1, forward strand.
TGGCTGACATATTCAGCCATACCACCGACATTTGCAGTGATGACAGGAACCCGCGCCTGTTGCGCCTCATGAATTACTAAAGGAGAATTTTCCACCCATATAGACGGTACGACAATTGCGTCGCAGCGATTGAATACGTCTCGTGTGATCTCCTGATTTCGATATTCCGAAACCCATTCTATCCTCTGCGAGACGTGTCCGGGCAATTTTTTTGCTATCTCCTTGAGCGCTTCCGTCTCTTGCCCGTTAGGTCGTCCCCAGATCCGAAGCATCGTGTCGCCGCGGAGATTTCCGAAGGCCCTGATAAGATCGTGGATGCCTTTGGCCGGTATATGTGTTCCAATATAGCCGAAGGTGAATGGTTCTCCTACATCGCGCAAACGCCCCGCCATTCGCTCTCGGGCAAATCCATAGTCGAGATATGTTAGCTTCTGCTGAGGAAGGCCGAATTCATCACGGTATCGATCATGAAGATATCGTGCCGGAGCGATGAACTGATCGACCAGTTCTGTCACCTCCCGGATATGGTGCATGCGACGGCCAACCCAATCTGACCAGTACGCAACGTCGGCCTGATGCTCATCGGGGGCTCCGCTGTAATATCGTGAATAGCACCGCTCGGCGCATTTGCGATCCTCTTGGCCATCACATGCTGCCCAAAGATTCTTTGGGTCGACTGGGAACATTTGCATGAATTGACCGCGTGGGCACATTAACCAGTAGTCGTGTAGAGTATACACAATAGGAATTTCACGAAGCGAGGCTTCCCGTAACATTGAGGTCGACAGATGGTTCAAATGCCCAACATGGACCAAATCGGGTTTAACCCGGTCAAGCACTTCGGCGAATCTTTGGTCGATACCGGTAACGCGATATCGATCTTTGATGCGCGGATTGTTAACTACGTGTATCGTAACCCGGGCGTCGTCGGTGTCGTGCGTTTCGGTAAGGGTGAAATCGGGCGCGAATGGGTCTTCTTTTCTTGTGAAGACATGAACTTCGTGGCGGTCTGCAAGTCCGTGGCAGAGTGTCTGGCTGTAGACCTCGGAACCGGCGTTATAGCGCATGGGATAGCCATGAATGACTTTTAGAATTTTCATGGCAAGACGGCCTCCTCGGAGCAGACTTCTTTTTCCTCGGAAAAGGCCTGGATGAGTCGCGTCAGTCCTTCCTTTAGCCCGACAAAGGGCGTCCAACCAAGGAGATCGTGCGCTCTAGTGGGACTTCCGTAGAACCGTGCGACATCGAAATCGCGTGGAGGAGCAATCAGTGTGTTTGAGTTGCTCCGGGCAATTCTGATGGCCAAGCTCGCAAGCTCCCCGAGGGTCGTTGGAAGCCCCGATACGAAATGAATGGGCGGTGGCAGAGATTTGCCGGCCAATAAATGCTCGACCAATAGCGCGATTCCGCGTGCAACATCATCGACATGGGTGAAGTCAAATGTGTGATTGGCACCGTCCACACGCAACGCGTCGCCCTTTACGGCTCCTCGTGCAAAGGCTGGTACAACACGGTCCGCATGGTCAAAGGTTGTGCCGAATACATTGGACAGGCGAATGGTGCAGGCCCGCAAACCATTCTGCCGTGCCTCGTCAACGAGTTTCTCGCCCTCGACTTTTGAGCGTCCATAAATGTTTACAGGTTGAAGAGGGGTTTCCTCGGAGGCGGGCAGGATCAATGGCTGACCGTAAACCTCACGACTGCTTGCGAAAATGACCCACGGGAAACAGGGCGAAGAGGCGGCCGCATCGAGTACATTTCGCAGACCATCAACGTTGGTTGACCAACAAAGATCGGGATCCCGCTCTCCCCAAACGACTCGAGATATTGCCGCAAGATGGATCACACCGTCACAGTTTTGAAGGGCTTTCTGTACGCTCTGGCTGTCGCGCACATCGCCAAAGGCGTCGGCACCCCCACGGATGTCGAATTGCTGTATTCGAACGTTACGTGACGCGAGTTCAGAGATAAGTGCCGTACCGACAAGGCCGGACGAGCCCGTAATTAATATGCGATGGGACATCTTGATCCTTGATACATAACAGCCCCAGCGCCTGAACGTTGGGACTTCTTGTTTAAATGGCTATTATTTGGCTAGCGGCCGTAGCCGAGTTGGCCAGCCGGCGAATGGGTCGCGATTCCGAGAGATCGTCGATCTTCGGGTGCGAATTTTTTTGCTGTTTCAGCCCGAAGGAGTGCCGCTTCGGGCGTCAGACCGCATGACTGATGGAAGGGCGGACGAGCGGGATTTAGTCGATGGACCCGGTTATCCCGAACGGATTTTGAAAACGCAGACATTTTGATGCTCCAGTAGATATCTACCATCTCCGACCATCATCCCCTCCGTGGGTCCCGGAGGTCACCTGGAGCACAGGCATGCGTTAAAGCAGATGTAGTCAAATATGGTAGCCTTGGGTCGTCTCCCGATGGGTACACTCTCACCAGCATGCCGTTGTCTCCGACCCTTGAAGAGACACAAAGAAAGGTAATCCCACCGGTTAGAATGCTAACCCGTTGATCTGGTGATAGCAATACCATTACGAACTTGACTGACAGCGCCGCGTGTTTGAGTCAATGGGCGAGCGCACTCGCGACTCAAGTGCACGGGTGCCTCGACGGGGGCGCGGCAGTCAAAATGCCAGGGTCAGAAGAACCCGGCTTCTCCGTCCGTCTTTTGGCCTTTTGCGATGATGGTGAGGGTTGCATCAGGCGCCGGCCGTTGCAGTGTGGCTACATCAGCCCAAGGTGCTTGCATCCAAGCATCCATTTCTTCCGCCGTCGTCAAAATGACAGGCATGGCCTTCGGATGGATTGACCCGACCACGCTGTTTGCGTCGGTTGTCAGAAAACCAAAAAGCTTGTGCTCGCCTTCGACGGGATCGGCTTTTGTGCCCCGCTTGCCGTGCCACACCGTCCAAATGCCGGCAAACGCAAATAGCGGCCGGGATTCGTTCAACGCAAACCATACCGGCGTCTTTTTTGGTTTTGTGTCCTCCCACTCGCAGAAGGAGGTCACCGGCACTAGGCAGCGGTTTTCGGGCCTAAGCCACCGTCGCCAATGCGGGCTATTGGTGTTCCGGATATTGGTAATCGGCGCTCCGCCAAATTGCGGTGGTCCGGGCATGCCCCAACGCATCATGGTCAGTTCGCGTCCATGATCAGAAGTATTCCTCACCACAGGTGCGAGCGTGTCCGGAAAGACTCCCGGCAACGGCGGCAGGTTGCCAGTTGTGTCAGTAGCCGCCCGCGTAAATTCACGTATTGCCTGCTGGCCCTTGGTGACGCTGTAGAGGTTGCACATTGAACGACGCCCCTATCCCCACATGCTGCGCATACGCGCGGCGACATCAAACCGCGGACCTTGGCCGTTGATGGCGCTCCTCGTCGTGGCGGCAGCAAGCGGCCACGCCTTGGCCTCAAACAAGTTAAGTATCTCATGCGGGATAAACCGCGTTCGTGCCGCGTAGACATGACGGTCGCCCAGTGCGTTCTGGCCGTAGGTGAAAAACCGTTGCGGAAGCATCAGATGCAAATCATCCTTGGCGCGCGTTATCGCGACATAAAGCAACCGCCGTTCCTCCTCGATCTCATGCGACTGACCGGTGCCCAAGTCTGATGGCATACAGCCATCAACGACATTGAGCACAAAGACCGACTTCCATTCCTGCCCCTTAGCGGAATGGATCGTCGAAAGGTTGAGGTAGTCCTCATCGAGCAGCGGCACACCGGATTGGTCGCTGGTCACCTCGGGCGGATCGAGGGTCAGTTCCGTCAGGAAGCGCTCGCGGGAGGGGTAGCCGCCGGCAATCTGCTCCAGCTGCAGCAGATCGGCGCGGCGCGTGAGCGCGTCTTCATGGGCACGGTCGAGATGCGGCTCATACCAAAGCCGGGCCAGGCCAAGTTCCGCCGGCCAGCCTGCACGGCCCGTTTTGATGGCCAGCACCGTCTCGACGAAATTGCGCCATTCCTCGCCGGCGCGGGGAGGTGGGGGCGCATTGGGCAAGGCGGCAATCGGGTCGGTGGCGGCAAAAACATGGTCAAGCACGCGCGCCGCAGAGGTGGGCCCGATGCCCGGCATGAGTTGCAACACCCGGAACCCCGCGACCCGGTCGCGCGGATTTTCTACCCAGCGCAGCAGCGCCAGCATATCCTTGATATGCGCGGAATCGAGGAATTTCAGGCCGCCGAATTTCACGAAGGGGATGTTGCGCCGGGTCAGCTCGATTTCCAGAGCGCCGCTATGGCTTGAAGTCCGGAACAATACCGCCTGTTGCTTGAGCAGCGTCCCGGCTTCCCGGTTTTCCAGGACACGATTGATAATGTAGCTGGCCTGATCGGCATCATCGCTGACATTCACCAGCAAAGGCCGTTCCGTTGAGAGCCGCTCGGTCCACAAATCCTTGGTGAACCGCTCAGTAGCCAGCCCGATAACGGCATTGGCTGCGGCGAGCACTGGCTGGGTCGAGCGGTAATTCTGCTCCAGCGTGACGATTTGCGCCGCCGGGCTGAACTGCGCCGGATAATCCAGGATATTGCGCACGGTGGCGCCCCGGAAGGCGTAGATCGATTGGGCGTCATCGCCGACCACAGTGAGGCCGTCGCCATTTGGCTTCAGCGCCAGCAGGATCGTCGATTGCAGCTTGTTGGTGTCCTGATACTCGTCGACCAGCACATGGTCGAACCTCTTACCGATATCTTCGGCCAGACCGGGATCGGCGACCATCTGCGCCCAGTAGAGCAGCAGATCGTCGTAATCCAATACGTTCTGCCGCTGCTTGGCCTCGACATAGCCGGCAAAGAGTTTGCGCAGCTCATTTGCCCAGGCGGCGCACCAGGGGAAGGCGTCCGCCAGCACTTTGTCGAGCGGCAGTTCGGTGTTCACGCAACGGGAATAGATGGCGAGGCAGGTGCCCTTGGCTGGGAAGCGGCTTTCGGTTTTAGAGAACCCCAGCTCATGGCGGATCAGGTTCATCTGATCGGCGGCATCCTCACGGTCATGGATGGTGAAGGCCGGGTCCAGCCCGATCTGCTCGGCGTAGTCGCGCAGCAGCCTGGCGCCGATGCCATGAAACGTCCCGGCCCAATTCAGGCCACCGGCCAGGATTCCGGCCTTGTCGCCCAACGCCTGCGCGGAAATCCGCTCTACGCGCCTGGTCATCTCGGCCGCAGCCCGCCGCGAGAAGGTCATCAGCAGAATGCGCCGTGGATCGACGCCATTGACGATGAGGTGAGCCACGCGATGGGCCAAGGTATTGGTCTTGCCCGATCCGGCACCGGCGATGACCAGGAGCGGACCCGGCGGACGGCCAGCCTTCCCTGCTGCCATGCCGTAGGTGACGGCCTGAAGCTGCTCGGGGTTGAGTTTGGAGAGGTACGCAGCCGCCGTCACCACAGATTCTTTCTAAAAAGGAGGGATGACCAGCTTCCGATTTTCTTGTTTTGTTCGCAAGGGGTTTTTGCTCGATTTTCATCCGGGATGCCAAGTGGGCGGCATGACCGGCACGATTCTCCGCTTGACTCTGTTTTTGACTTAATAGAACAAAGAGAGAACATTATAACCTGAGTTTGAGGATACCCTTGCCGTGGGCCCCCGTCCCGCCATTGCCGCTCTGCGCGAAAAAATTCGGCGAATTGAAGCCAGTAACCGCCCCGTTGCGGCGGTGCTGCCGTTCCATGTGCCGGAGATCGACACGCGCTTGCCCAGTGGCGGTCTGGCGCTGGGCGCCGTGCATGAGGTGGCAGGCGGCGGTAATGGCGCGCTCGATGGCGCGGCGGCCGCCTTGTTTGCAGCCGGCATTGCCGCGCGCAGCAAAGGCCCGGTGCTGTGGTGCGTCATCCGGCAGGATTTGTTCGCCCCGGGTCTCTCCCAGGCAGGGCTGGTGCCTGACCGTGTCGTCTATGTCGAGGCCGGGGACGAGAACGAGGTGTTGGCCTGTTTCGAGGAAGGATTGCGCCATGGCGGGCTCGGCAGTGTGGTTGCCGAGATTGGCCGCCTGACGATGACCAATTCCCGGCGGTTGCAACTGGCGGCCGAAAGTTCCGGCACCATCGGCATCGCGCTGCGCCGCTGGCGGCGCCAGAGCGACGCGGCGGATTTCGGGCAGCCAACCGCCGCGGCGACGCGCTGGCGCATCACCGCGCTGCCCTCGGTGCCTTTGCCGGTCCCTGGTGTCGGGCGAGCGCGCTGGCTGGTTGAATTGATACGCTGCCGGGCGGGGGAAAGTGCGGATTTTGAAGTGGAGGCATGTGATGCCCAGGGTCGTCTCGCTCTTCCTGCCGACCTGGCCAACCGACAGGTTTACGCGCCAACTGGGAGCGTCCGCGCCACCGGCTGAGGCGAAGCTGATCCTGACGAGAAGCAACGGCAACCGCCGATTGGTGTTTGCCGCCAATTTGGCCGCTCAAGCGGCAGGGCTGCGCGTGGGCATGGCCACGGCCAAGGCGCAGGCGCTGGTGCCGGACCTCATCATCAAGGACGCCGGGCCTGCTGCCGATGCCGCAGGGCTGGAAAAACTCGCCTTATGGGCTTTGCGGCATTACTCGCCCATCGTCGCGGCTGATCCGCCCGATGGGCTGATCATCGAAGCGACGGGGGCCGCACATCTGCATGGCGGGGAGTTGGCCATGCTTAATGATATCGTTGCCCGCCTCGCCGCCGCCGGCATAGCTGCCCGCGCCGCGATGGCCGATAGCTGGAGCGCCGCACACGCCATTGCCCGCAGCATGACCAAGCCGGTTGTCGTCGTGCCCATGGGCAAGAGCGCCGAGACGATGCTGCGGCTGCCCATCGTCGCTTTGCGCTTGCCCGCCGATATGGTTGCGCAGCTACAACGCCTGGGCTTTGTGTGGATAGGCGATCTGGCCGACAAGCCTCGCGCCCCCCTGGCTCTGCGCTTTGGCCCCGAGCTGCATCGCCGCCTCGATCAGGCGATGGGCCGGTTGGGTGAATCGATTGAGCCGGTCCGGCCGCCGGAGTTGCTGGAATTCCGGCGCATGTTCGCGGAGCCGATCGGCGCGCCGGAAACAATGGCGCGCTATACCGGCAAGCTGGTGGTGGAACTTTGCAACCTGCTGGAGGCCAAGGGGTTGGGGGCGCGGCGGCTCGACCTCCTGTTCCACCGGGTTGATAGCCAGATGCAGGCCATCCGCATTGGCACGGCTACCCCGGTGCGCAGCGCCAAACGCTTGATGCGCCTGCTCTGCGATAGACTGGAAACCATCGATCCAGGCTTTGGCGTCGAGATCATGAGCCTCTGCGCCACGCTGGCGGAACCGTTCGAGACGAAGCAGATCCGCACCTCCTTGCTCTCCGAAAACCCGGAGACGGATATTTCTTCCCTGATCGACGTCCTTGCCAACCGTGTCGGTGAGGCACGGCTCTACCGCTTCGCGCCGGTGGCCAGCGACGTGCCGGAGCGCTCGGTGTGCAAGGTGGCCCCAGCAGCGCCACCAACCGGCCAGGACTGGCCCGCGCAATGGCCGCGGCCGACGCGACTGTTGCCAAACCCGGAACAGATCGAGACGGTGGCTCTGCTGCCCGACCATCCGCCGGTCAGTTTTTCCTGGCGCGGCATTCGCCGCCGGATCAAGCGCGCCGATGGTCCGGAACGCGTGTTTGGCGAATGGTGGAAGCGCGATGCCGAGCTCGCCACGGTGCGCGATTATTTCCAGGTCGAGGATGAAGCCGGCGAACGCTTCTGGATTTTCCGTGCCGGTGATGGCGAGAATGCCGCTACCGGCTCGCATCGCTGGTTTTTGCACGGCATTTTCGCATGAGCGGCACGCCGCACTATGCCGAGCTGCAATGCACCTCGCATTTCAGTTTTCTGCGCGGCGCCAGTTCCTGCGACGAGCTATTCGCCCAGGCCGCGTATCTCGGCATCAAGGAAATGGCGATCACCGACCGCAACAGCCTGGCCGGCATTGTTCGTGCTCATGCGGCCGCCAAGGATGCCGGCATTCGCCTGATCGTCGGTTGCCGCCTCGATCTGATCGATGGCATGGCGGTTCTGGTCTATCCGACCGATCGCCCTGCCTATGCTCAGCTATGCCGGTTGCTTTCGCTCGGCAAAAAGCACGGCGGCAAGGCGCAATGCAAGCTCGATTGGTCTGATCTGGTTGCCTACAGCGAGGGGCTGATCGCTGTCCTCATCCCCGATGAAGCCGATGACACCTGTGCCCTGCGCTTGCGGCGGTTGCGGGAGGCATTCGGCGACCGCACCTATCTGGCGCTAACCCTGCGCCGCCGGCCAAACGACCAGATGCGGCTTTATGCCCTGTCGAACATGGCAGCCCAGGCCCGTGTGCCCACAGTGGTTACCAATGACGTGTTGTTCCACGCCCCGGCCCGGCGCATCCTTCAGGATGTCGTCACCTGCATCCGCCACGGCTGCACCATCGACGATTCTGGTTTCCGCCGTGAGCGTCATGCCGATCGCTATCTTAAGCCGCCGGCAGAAATGCACCGGCTGTTCGCCCGTTACCCGGAGGCGTTGGCCCGCACGGCTGAGATTGCCGAACGCTGCCGTTTCTCATTGGAAGAACTGAGCTACCAATACCCGCAAGAAATCCTGCTCCCTGGCCTCACGGCGCAGCAAGCCCTGAAGAAACTCACCTGGGAGGGCGCCAAGGAACGCTACAAGGAAGGCGTGCCCGATGAGGTTATCGCCACTCTCAAACACGAGCTGAGCCTGATCGAGACGCTTGACTATGCGCCGTATTTTCTGACGGTGAATTCCATCGTCCGCTTCGCCCGCAGCCAGGGCATCCTTTGTCAGGGCCGGGGTTCAGCCGCCAACAGCGCCGTCTGTTACGTGCTGGGCATTACCTCGATCGATCCGGCCCGCAACGATCTGCTGTTTGAGCGCTTCGTCTCCGAGGAGCGCCGCGAGCCGCCGGATATCGACGTCGATTTTGAACATGAACGGCGCGAGATCGTCATGCAATGGGTGTTCGACAATTATGGCCGCGACCATGCCGCTTTGTGCTCGACGGTCATCCGCTACCGCAGCCGCGGCGCCTTGCGCGATGTCGGCAAAGCCCTCGGCCTGCCGGAAGATTTGATCGCGCTGTTAAACGCCCAGCTCTCTGGCTGGTCGGAGGAAGGCATCGAGCCCGAACAGGCGGCGGAGCTGAACCTCAACCTCGGTGACCGGCGGCTGAGGCTGGCGATTGATCTGGCACGCGAGCTGATCGGCACACCACGCCATCTCTCGCAGCACCCCGGCGGTTTTGTCCTGACCCATGACCGGCTGGACGAGCTGGTACCGATCGAGCCTGCCGCCATGGATAACCGGCAGATCATCGAATGGGACAAGGACGATATCGATGCGCTGAAGTTTATGAAGGTCGATTGCCTAGCCCTCGGCATGCTTTCTTGCATGAAGCGCGGCTTCGATCTCCTCACCCAGCACAAGGGCATCACCCTCGATCTGGCGACCATCCCGGCCGAGGACCCACGCACCTACGCGATGATCCGCAAAGCCGATACGGTGGGGACGTTTCAGATCGAGAGCCGGGCGCAGATGTCCATGCTGCCGCGCATGAAGCCGCGAACGTTTTATGACCTGGTCATCGAAGTCGCCATCGTGCGGCCCGGGCCGATCCAGGGCGACATGGTGCACCCTTATCTGCGCCGCCGCGAGGGCAAGGAAGCAGTCGAATATCCGACACCGGAGCTTGAGAAGGCCCTGGGCAAGACCCTTGGCGTGCCGCTGTTCCAGGAGCAGGCGATGCGGGTCGCGATGACCTGCGCCGGCTTCACGGCGACCGAGGCCGACCAACTCCGCCGTGCCATGGCGACCTTCAAGCACACCGGCAGCGTGACCAAATTCCATGACAAGCTGATCACCGGCATGGTTGCCAATGGCTATGAGGCGGAATTCGCCGAGCGGATTTTCAAGCAACTGGAGGGTTTCGGCAGCTATGGCTTTCCGGAAAGCCATGCCGCCTCCTTTGCGCTGATCGCCTACGCATCGTCCTGGCTGAAATGCCATCATCCGGATGTGTTCTGCACTGCCTTGCTGAATGCCCAGCCCATGGGGTTTTATGCCCCAGCGCAGATCGTGCGTGATGCGATCAATCATGCTGTGGAAATTCGCCCGGTTTGCATCAATGCCTCACGCTGGGACTGCACGCTGGAGCCAACGGCGCGGGAGGATCGTTTCGCCGTGCGGCTTGGCCTGCGCATGGTGAAGGGCCTGTCCAACGCCCATGCCGCCACGCTCATCGCCGCACGGGCGGATCGGCCCTTCGTCTCCGTCGATGATCTCTGGCGCCGCGCCAATGTTCCCGCCGCAACGCTCGTCCAGATCGCCGAGGCCGATGCGTTTTTGTCCGCGTTAAAACTTGCCCGCCGCGAGGCACTCTGGACCATAAAGGCATTACGCGATGAACCGCTGCCATTGTTCTCTGCCGCGTCAAACCGCGAGGCAGAAGTCGCGCCGGAATTTTCCGAACCAGCCATGGTCCTGCAACCGATGAAGGCCGGGGGTGAAGTTGTCGAGGATTACAGCCATCTTGGCCTTTCGCTCCGCGCCCATCCGTTGAGCTTTTTACGGCATGATCTGCGCCATCAGAAAATCATCACCTGCGCCGAGGCAATG
>JAQNCU010000016.1 GCA_029077775.1 Acidocella sp.
CGAGGTCGCACAGGTAAAGGCGGCGTTACAGGCGGCGCGCTTGCCGGTGCGGATGCCGCGCGCGATAATCGGGACTGCAAGCGGAGTCGGGTAAGGTTAGCCTATGGCCAAAAAAGTCGCGAAAATGTCGGTTGTGGCGCCGAAGAAGAAAAAAGCCGCCGCCGCGCGGCCGAAGGTGATGCGCGCGGTGCGTATGGATAATGTATCAATGCCGCCGCCGATGGATGCGCCGGATGCGCGCGTGATGGACAGGCTGTGGGGGACCGTGCTGGCCCGCAAGGATGCGGACCCGGCGGAGAGCCACTCCGCCCGGTTGCTGGCGCGCGGGACCGCGAAGATTGCCCAGAAATTCGGTGAGGAGGCGGTGGAGTGCCTGATCGAGGCGGTGGGCGGGCACCGGACGGCTCTGGTGGCTGAGAGCGCGGATGTGCTGTATCATTTGCTGGTGATGTGGGTGGATGCCGGGCTGCGGCCTGAGCAGATCTGGGCGGAGCTGGAACGCCGGGAGGCGATGAGCGGCATTGCCGAGAAGGCCGCGCGCCCGGTGCCGGCGGGGATGGCGACGCGCAAGATACCATGATGGGGGAGCCGAAATGTCCGATGTGGCGGGTTATGACGAGGATAATGTGTTCGCCCGGTTGCTGCGCGGGGAAATTCCGTGTGTGCGGCTTTATGAGGATGATTACGCGCTGGCCTTTCCCGATATCAGGCCAGCGGCACCGACACATATTCTGGTGATCCCGAAGGGGAAATATATCTCGGTGGCGGATTTTGGCGCGAAGGCCAGCGAAGCCGAAATTACCGGGTTTTTCAGGGCGGTGGCGACCGTGGCGGCGGCGGCGGGGGTGGCGGCGAGCGGCTTTCGGCTGATCAGCAATGCCGGGCCCGACAGCCACCAGGAGGTGCCGCATTTCCATGTGCATATTCTGGGTGGGGCGAAGCTTGGGCCGTTGCTGAGCCAATAGACCCGGATGATCCTTGATCGAATCGCTTTGCGATCCGATCAAGGATCTGAATCCGGCTCTACCGAAACACTTAGAGGGCGATTCAGACTCCAGGTTCGCTCGCAAAACGAGCGGACCCAGAGTCATCGCGCTCGAGGGGGCTGAGCGTTTGAGCGGCATGGTGGACCGGGACCGCTCCGCGTTTGGTGTGTTCTGGGTGTTTTTGCGCCTGGGGGTGACATGTTTTGGTGGGCCCGTGGCGCATATCGGGTATTTCCGGCGGGCGTTTGTGGACCAGCGGGCGTGGCTGAGCCCTGAGGATTTTGCCGGGCTGGTGGGGCTGTGCCAGTTTTTGCCGGGGCCGGGGTCCAGCCAGTTGGGGTTTTGCCTGGGGCGCAGGCGCGCGGGCTGGCCGGGCGGGGTGGCGGCGTTTTTGGGGTTCACCCTGCCCTCATTTTTGTTGATGGTTCTGGCGGCGCATTTTGTGCGCCAATTCGGGCATATGGGGCGTGTGGCGCTGGCGCTGCACGGGTTGCAACTGGCCGCCGTGGCGGTGGTGGCGCAGGCGGTGTGGCGCATGGCGGCGGATTGTTGCCCGGACACGCCGCGCCGGGCCCTGGCCCTGCTGGCCGCCGCGATTTTGGGGTATTTGCCGGATACCAGCGGGCAGATCATCGTGCTGGTGACCGGGGCGGTGATTGGGTATCTGGCGCTGCAGATGCCGCCGGGCACGCTTGCTGCGAAACGGGCCGGGTGGCGGGCGCACAGGGTGGCGCTGGCGGGGGGCGGGGTGTTTCTGCTGTTGCTGGTGCTGTGTTTCATGGCGCCGCCGACCGGGGTTTTGGCGTTGGGCGCGGCGTTTTTCCGGGCGGGGGCGTTGGTGTTCGGGGGTGGCCATGTGGTGCTGCCATTGTTGCGCGATGCCGTGGTGGTGCCGGGATGGGTGAGCCCGCGTTTGTTTCTCGACGGGTACGGGTTGGCACAAGCACTGCCCGGGCCGCTATTCGCCGTGGCGGGGTTTTTGGGCGCGGTGGCCAGACAAGGCCCGGGCGGCGTGGCGGGGGCGAGCCTGGCCTTGGTGGCGATATTCACGCCGGGGCTGCTGCTGGTGGCGTGCGTGCTGCCCTATTGGGCGGGTTTGCAGGCGCGCCCGGCGGTGGGCGCGATGATGCGCGGGGTGAACGCGGCGGTGGTGGGGTTGCTGGGGGCGGCGTTTATCAATTTGCTGACGTTGAGTTCGGTGCGCGGGGTTTGGGACTTGCCGGTGATGGGGGTGGCGGTGCTGCTGCTGACGCTGGGGCGGGTGCGGCCCGTGTTTGTGGTGATGTTCTGCGCGGCGGCGGGGATGGCGATGTGAGGGTGGTTACGTGGTGGGGGGTGATGAGGGGATAGTGTCCGTTGCCAGGGCGAGGCGGGCGAGGGCCAGGGCGCCGGTGCGGGATTTTGCCGCCGCGACGAAACGGCGCAGATGCACGAAGACCGCATCCGGCACGCCGGTTTCAGCGGCCAAAGCCTCATTTTGCAGGCCCGCCCAGCTTTCAGGCAGAGAGAGGCGCTGGCCGAAGGCGCCTGGCTCGGGCGGGACGGCATCGACCATCCAATTGCCGTTGGAGGCTGGGGATATGGCGAACAGGACCGGCAGGTTTTGGGCGAACACCACGTTCTTCCAGGGCATGCCACGTTCCAGCACGAGCAGGCGCGGGTCTTCACCCGCTTTATAGGCCGCCATGACGGCGCTTTGCGCGGCGAGGCGGGCGCGGAGATTGGCGACGCGGCGGCGCAGCACGCCTGCCATGAGGGCGACGGCCTCAGCGAAGGCAATGTCCCCGGCATGGGGGCCTGTGGCGTCGGCGTGATCCCAGGCGGGGTTACAATCCTCGATCAGGCGCGCGAGGCCGAGATTATCGCGCTTGACGGGGCCTTCAAGGGAGACCCCGTTATCTTGCTCGTCGATGCGGCGGACCACGCTGTTATCAACCTCGCGGGCGATGTCAGTGGCCAGGGCGGGGTCATTTTCGGGGGCGAGCAAGGCGGCGACGGCGCGTGGGCCGTAAACCTGCCAGACCAGGCCAGCGGCGGAGAAGGGTGTGCCGTCATCACGCAGGGGCGCGCCGCGCTGGTGATGGTCGAACCGGTTGGTGGCTTCGTCGTACACGCCGCCGACATCCCAGACGATATCAGCGCTGGTGAACAAAGCGGCATCACGGGTGCGGCGCAAATGATGGTCGATGCCAGGTTGTTCCAGACCGAGGGCCAGGCAGAGGACGACATAGGCGAAGACCTCATCGCAGTGGAATTTACCGCTATGGGTGGCGAGGATGAGAGGCTTGGTGTCGGTCATTGGGGTTATTATCGTACAAATGATATCCTTGCCACAGGAAAATTCCGCTACGGCGCTGGGCCACCCGGCGGGATTTGCGGATATGACTGCCAGCCAATATGATGTTGCAACGTTCGGGGCGATAGGGGGGATTTTGGCCGGGTTGGACACCAGAGACGCTGTGGATGTGCTGGTGATTGGCGGGGGGATCAACGGGGCCGGGATTGCGCGGGATGCCGCCGGGCGGGGCTTGTCTGTGATGCTGGTGGAGCAGCATGATCTGGCGGCGCATACGTCATCAGCCAGTACCAAGCTGGTGCATGGTGGGTTGCGGTACCTGGAATATTATGAATTCCGGCTGGTGCGCGAGGCGCTGATGGAGCGGGAGCGGTTGCTGGCCATGGCACCGCATATCATCTGGCCGCTGGAATTCGTGCTGCCACATTCGGCGGCGCAGAGACCAGCCTGGATGGTGCGCGCGGGGTTGTTTTTATATGACCATCTGGCGCGGCGGGTGCGGTTGGCGGGATCACGCGCTGTGCGCTTTCCGCCGCACCGGGCGGGGGCGACGCTGAAGGCGGATTATAAACGGGGCTTTATTTATGCGGATTGCTGGGTGGAGGATAGCCGCCTGGTGGTGCTGAACGCGATGGATGCCGCCGCCAGGGGGGCCGAGATTTGTACGCGTACGAAGCTGATCCATGCCGTGCCGGAAGGGCGGATATGGCGCGCGAGCATCGAGGATGCGAGTGGCGTGCGCCGCGAGGTGACGGCGCATGCGATGGTGAATGCGGCGGGGCCGTGGGTTGGTGAGATTTTAACCGCGAGGCTGGGGCGAAACGAGGCGAAGACGGTGCGGATGGTGAAAGGCAGCCATATCATCGTGAAGCGGCTTTATAAGGATGATTTCGCGTTTATATTGCAAAATGAGGATAAGCGGATTGTGTTCACCGTGCCCTATGAGCAGGATTTCACGCTGATTGGCACGACGGATATCCCCTATGATGACGACCCCGCGACTGTGGCGATATCGCCCGCGGAGACGCAATATTTGTGCGAGAGTGTGTCTCGGTATTTCAAAACCCCGGTGACCGGGGCGGATGTGGTGCGCAGCTATTCAGGCGTGCGCCCGCTTTATGATGACCATGCGCAGGATGCCGCCGCCGTGACGCGCGATTATGTTCTGGATGTGACGGGCGGCGAGGATGTGCCCGCGTTGCTTTCAGTTTTCGGGGGCAAGATCACCACCTATCGAAAACTGGCGGAGCATGCGCTGGCGCAATTGCTGCCGGTTATGGGGCGGGTGCCGGGCGGGGCCTGGACGGCGCGCGTGCCATTGCCGGGTGGGGATATGCCGGGTGGTGATTTTGAAGGGTTTCTGGCTGGTCTGGTGGCGCGCTATCCGGGATTCCCCGCGGCCATGCTGCGACGTTTGGCACGCGCCTATGGCACGAAAGTGGGGGATGTCCTGGGCGATGCGGTGAGCGCCACCGATTTGGGCGAAGATTTTGGCGGGGGGCTGAGACGGGCGGAGGTGGATTATCTGGTGCGTGCGGAATGGGCGTGCACGCCGGAAGATATTTTATGGCGGCGATCCAAACTGGCGCTGCATGTGCCAGACGGCACCGCTGAGCGGCTGGGTGCGTATCTGGCGCGGGGGGGCGCGTGACGAAATTCATAGGCGCGATCGACCAGGGGACCACAAGCACGCGGTTTATGGTGTTCGATAAAACCGGCGATGTGGTGGCGGTGGCGCAGAAGGAACACAGGCAGATTTACCCAAAGCCGGGATGGGTTGAGCATGACCCGATGGAGATTTTAGCGAATGTGACCGAGGTGATTGGTACGGCCCTGGCGCAGGCAGGTTTGAGTGCTGCGGATGTGGAAGCGGTGGGCATGACCAACCAGCGCGAGACGACGCTGTTATGGGACAGGCGGACAGGAGCACCATTGTGCAACGCGCTGGTGTGGATGGATACGCGCACGGACCCGTTGGTGCACAGGTTTATGCAGGAAGGCGGGCAGGATAGGTTCCGCGCAAAGACCGGGCTGCCGTTGGCGACCTATTTTTCTGGTTTGAAATTATTGTGGATTTTGGAAACGATCAAGGGCGCGCGCGCAAAAGCCGCGGCTGGGGAGGCGTTGTTCGGCACCATGGATTGTTGGCTCGCCTGGAACCTGACCGGGGGCGCGGAGGGCGGGCTGCATGTAACCGATGTGACCAATGCGAGCCGCACCATGCTGATGGACCTGATGACGTGCCAATGGGATGCGCAGATGTTGGATGCGTTTGATATTCCCGCCGCATGTTTACCCGAAATAAAACCGTCATCAATGGTGTATGGTGAGATTGTGACGCCGCCATTGCGGGGCGTGAAACTGGCGGGAATTTTGGGTGACCAGCAGGCGGCCCTGGTGGGACAGACCTGTTTTTCCGCAGGGGAGGCCAAGAACACCTATGGCACCGGGTCTTTTATGCTGATGAACACCGGCATTGCGCCCGTGGCATCAAAGGCCGGGTTGCTGACCACACTTGCGTATCAGTTCGAGGGGGAGCAACCCAGATACGCGCTGGAAGGCGCGATTGCGATAACCGGGGCGCTGGTGCAGTGGCTGCGCGATAACATGAGGTTATTCGATGAGGCCGCACAGATTGAGCCGTTGGCGCGCAGCGTGGCCGATAATGGCGATGTGTATATAGTGCCCGCATTCTCAGGGCTTTATGCGCCCTATTGGAAGGATGATGCACGCGGCGTGATTGCCGGGCTGACGCGTTATGCCACGCGGGCGCATCTGGCGCGGGCGGCGCTGGAATCAACCGCGTATCAGGTGCGCGATGTGGTGACGGCCATGGAGGCGGATAGTGGCATCAGGCTCGCGGTGTTGAAGACCGATGGCGGGATGGTGGCCAATGAACTGTTGATGCAGTTCCAGGCGGATATGTTGGCCGTGCCCGTGGTGCGCCCCAAAGTGCGCGAGACCACGGCACTTGGTGCGGCCTATGCCGCCGGGTTGGCTGTAAAATACTGGGCGAATACCGAGGATTTACGGGCCAATTGGGGGGTTGATAAAACCTGGACGCCGGCGATGCCTGATGATCAGCGTGCTGCTTATTACAGATCATGGAAAAAGGCGGTGACGCGTGCTTTTGGCTGGGTGGATTAGAGCCGTTGCACCAAGCGGCGGGAGGCGAATTTGGCACCGCAGGCGAAGCGCATCATCGGCCCGAAGGCATTGGCCGCCGAGGGGCCGACGAAGAACAGACCCGGGACGGATGATTCAAACGACCGGGACAGAGCAGGCGCGCCCGCCGCAAGCTTGATGCGGGGCACCAAGGTTGGATCAAGAAAGCCCAAGCGCGCGAGATTGACCCGGTAGCCTGTTGCGGCGATCACGTGATCGACCAACAAGGGGGGCCTGGTTTCATCCTCGAACATGATGGCAACGCCGCTTTGGCTGGGTGTGGCGGATTTGATGAGCGCGTTGACGTGTACGTGCACGGCTTTTTTTATTTGTTCGTGGACGAACCATGAGCCGACGGGCCCGAGATACCGGCGCGTGATCTCTACCCGGAAACGCTCCGGCATGGCGTGGAACAACAACGGGGCCTGGGTGCATAAAACCGATTTCCAGCCCGGGCCGATGGTGGTCCATGGCGCGCGCGCACGCTCAACCAGGGTGCGCTGGCGTGGCGGGGAATGGAAATTGACGGCGGCGCGGCGCGATAGCAGATGTGTGTCAGCGCCAAGTTTTGATAACGCCGAGGCGCAATCAACCGCCGAGGCGCCGGAGCCGACCACGGCGACGGATTTGCCCGCGAAACCCGAAAGATCAGCCCGGGCGGAGGAATGAGAGACGAGATGGGGCGGCAGGCCCGCGAAGGCGGACGCGATGTGGGCGTAATGCGTGATGCCGACGGCGGAGACGACATGGCGGGTTTTCAGGCGTTCACCGGATTGCAGTTCAACATTGAAACCTTGGGTTGCGGGGCGTACGGCGGCGACATCGGTCTTCTGCATCATGGGGACGTAACGGCGGGCGAATTCCACCCCGTAATCAGTGAACACCCGGCGCGATACCGGCAGGCCGATATCGGCATAGGCGATGTGGTTTTCAGCGCAATAGGCGGCCAGGGGAAATTCACCGCGCGGGTCGTAAAGGTCGCTCGCAAAGCCTTCAGATTTAAGGTGCATGTCATCGGGCATGTGGTCCGCCCAGGTTTTCATGGGCGTGCCGAAAACCCGCACGCGCCGCCCGGCGGCTGCCAGATGCGCCGCCGCCGACAAGCCGTACGGGCCGGCACCGATAATTACGACATCTTCCACCGACTGATCCATTCCTGCACCGAGACTTTCAAGCTTAGAACACGCTACGGATAATTGGCAGCGTACTGAGGTTTTTTATCACATCTACATATGTAGATGGTTGTTGACGATGAGACATTAATTATTTACGTTAGTGTTATTTTAAATTTCGTACAACATATTTTAATATTTTTTAGACAAAATAATGATCCAAGGTGGCAAATTGCTTTGAATAGCGGACAGGGAGTTAAGCCGGGTTCGGTTCTGCTTGTTACCACCTGTTGGTGGCTGAGCACCGCGCGGTTTGCGCATTTGATGGCAAAGGCGGGGTGCCGCGTTGCGGTGCTGTGCCCGCCTGGCCACCCGGTGCGGACCGTGGCGGGCATTGCGCTTTTCGGGCACCAATGGCGCACGCCGCTTGGCGGATTGATGGGTGCGATTGCGGGCTCAAGCGCTGATCTGATTATCCCCTGCGATGACCGGGCGGTGGGCTATCTGCACAGGCTGCATGCGTCAGCGCCCGAAGCGACACGTCGGCTGATTGAAAGATCGATTGGTGTGCAGACAAGTTATTCAATTGTCGCATCGCGCGAGAGACTGTTGAGCCGGGCGCGCGAACTGGGTGTGCAGACCGCGATGGGTGCCGAGGTAAGCGATGAGCGCATGCTGGATACCTGGATGGATGAGCACCAGGGACCGTGGGTTTTGAAACAATCAGGATCATGGGGGGGGATGGGCGTTGTTATTGCGCGGGACAAGCGCGAGGCGCGCAGGGCTTTTCATAAATTGCGGGCGCGGAGCGGTTATTTTGGGGCGCTGAAACGCTTTTTTGCCAACCATGATCCGTTCTGGCTGGCCGACCTGGCCGCCGATACGGGCCATGAGGTTAGCATACAGAATTTTATTTCAGGCCGCCGCGCCGACCTCGCGGCGTTTGCGTGCGACGGGGTGGTGCGGGCGACCACCATGGCGCAAACCATTACGAGTGACGGCCCGACCGGGCCATCGACCCTGGTGCAGATGATCGATGATGAGGCCGCGCGTGAGGCGGCGCGTAAGCTGGCGCGCGACCTTGGGCTTTCAGGTTTTTTTGGCCTGGATTTTATGATCGACGAGGGAACGGGTGCCGCCTGTTTGATTGAGATGAACCCTAGGCTGACGCCGCTATCAAACATACGAGGCGACGCTTTGGGCGACCCGATTGGGGCGGCGTTGAGGGCCTGTGGGCTGGATGCTGGAGCCGCCGCGCGGCCCGCCGCGATTGGCGATTTGGTGGTATATTTCCGCAATGATACGGCCCCGGATGTTGACCAAGAGGCGACAAGCGATGTGGTTTTTGATTTTCCCTTCGAGATGAAGGCACTGATGGCCGAGCGGCGGCTGGTGAGCTGGCCGGAGCGGCATTGGCTTGCCCGCATGGCGGCGGCGTGCCAGGCGCTGAGCCTGCGCATGGGGCGGGCACCACGGGTGGTGAAGTGAGGCGGTGGGCTGGGGGGAGAGGCTGTTTCAGTTTGTCAGCCTGCTAAACAACGCCGGTAAAAGCCTGCATGGCGCCGGGCACCAGGCGCCAACGGTCGCCTATATTACCGATTGCCGCGTAAGCCGGGTATTATCTCTCTCACAAGGTTTCCCGTCACGCCCGTCGCCTGGGGTGCAATGACCTTCAACAATATCCAGTCCGCGCCGCATGCCCCAACAAAGCCTCTACATCACCCGGGCGCCCGAGTAGAAAACCCTGGACATAATCGCAACCCAAATCACGGATATACGCGAGCTGCGGTTCGGTCTCGACACCTTCGACGGTGGTCGGCAGGTCCATAGCCGAAGTCATCGCGACAATCGCCTCCAGCACAGGATGTTTCTCGCCTGGCCCGTTGATCTTCGCAACAAAAGATTTGTCGATTTTTATGAAATCAAAACGAAAACTCTCCAGATAGGAGAGCGATGAATAGCCTGTTCCGAAATCATCGAGTACGATTTTAACGCCGATCTCCCGCAACGCCTCTAGCCGTTGAATGTTGTACGCCTCACGCCCGATCAGCACGGATTCTGTCATCTCCAGCTTAAGCCTGTGCGGTGCCAACCCCGACCGGGACAAGGCCCTGCGTACCACGGAACAAATATCACTTAGCTCAAATTGCCGTACCGACACATTGACCGACACCGGCAAAGCCGATGGCCAGTGCTTTGCAGCCTCGCACGCTGTCTCCAACACCCAAGCACCGATGTCACAGATCAACCCGCTTTCTTCTGCGACGGGTATAAACTCCGCTGGAGATATAGATCCTTTGGGATGATGCCATCGCAGAAGCGCTTCCGCCCCGGCAAGAACGCCATCTGACGCGCGAAAAATCGGCTGAAATACGAGTTTCAACTCATGCCGCTCCAAGGCCAGACGGAGATCATTATGGATTGTCTTGAAATATTTCAGCCGCGTTTCCATCTCGGGGCGGAACCATAAATAGCCGCCCTTGGCATATTTCTTTGCCTCGGACAGCGCCAGATCCGCTTGCGCATAAATCCGGTCGATGTTCGCGTTCAAAACATCGTCTTCCGCAATGCCCATTGAAACGCTGATCGAAAAAACCTTCGATTCAATTTCAATCAAGTTTGAAATACAGCTAAAAATGGACGCAACAAAATCATCGACAGATGCCGCCGCGTTATCCCCGACACGCCCGATGATGAACTCATCCCCACCAAGGCGACATATAAAGCCGTCATCGCCAAGCAAGATCATCAATCTGCTGGCGATGACGCGCAGCACGGCATCGCCCGTTTGATGGCCATGCTGATTATTGATCTCTTTGAAATAGTCGATGTTAAGACAGAGAAATTGAACTATATGATCTATACCGGAATTTCGCATCGACGCCGCAATTTCGGCAAAGAATGCGGCGCGATTCAGCGTGCCTGTTAGTAAATCATGCCGTGCCGCATAAAGCTCCTGCTTTTTGACCCGGTGATTTTCTGATACATCGCGCATGAACATTGCTACGTCGCTCTCACCACCCGACATTTTTACGTCGAGCCAGACATCCTCGCTTGTTGTCTCGAATTCAAAGTCGATCGGTTGTGCTTGCGTATGTTTGTACCGTTGTAGATAATCATAAAGCGGCCGATTTTTACCCGTCAGTACGTCAGTCGCGCGGGCCCCAATGACAGGCTCTGCAAGCTGCAAAAAACTTAACGCCTTACTGTTGGCAAACGTTACCCGGTCGCCACGGTTAAACACCACAACGCCGTCACTCGTTGTCTCAAGGACACGAAGAGCAAGCCCTTCATACGCCCGCCGCGCGTCCTCGGCGGTGTGCCGGTCTGTCACGTCATCTAACATGCCATACCAGCGGATCACCGCCCCGGACGCATTGCGTCGCGGGACCGCCCGTGTGCGAAACCAACCCACACCACCATCCCTGCGCATGATCCTGAATTCATTATCGAGAGGAACAAGTTCGTTCAGACTTCTGTTCCACGCCGCCATCGCACGCTCGCGATCCTCGGGGACGACTGCGTCGATCCAACCGAAAGGCAGAGTCGACGCCGGGGTTAGACCGGTCAGCTCATACCATTTTGGACCCGCCTCCAAAACCTGACCATCGGGCGCTGCCGTCCAGGGAATTTGCGGATGAAGCTCCACCATATTACGATAATGGTCTTCACTGTCGTATAACGCGGCTTCAATCTTCCGAAATGGTGTGATATCTTGTGAGGTGCCGCGAACCTCAGACACGGAGCCATCCTCCGCCTGCACAGCCTCAGCATAGGTCAGGATATTCAGTATGGAACCATTTTGATGGTACATCCGATATTCAACGACAGATGGCTTCCGGGTTTTCAATATACTATAAAAAATCTCCATCGTACGCTGATAATCATCCGGGTGATAAAATGCGCGCATCTGCTCATAGCTCACCCATTCATCGGTAGCGGACCGACCAAATAAGACCCACATTTCAGGCGAGAACCGTAAACCCCGGCGGCCGATATCCCACCGCCAACCACCGATCCGCGCCAGCCGGTGGGCAATCTGCAATGCTTGCGACCGCTCCGCTAATTCCATGGTCAAAGCTGTCAGCTCTTCTGATTTCCTGACAGCGAGATGACGCTCCTCTGATAATTTTTCACTGAGGGCGCGCAACGGCGTGACATCGGTCGTGGTGCCAACAAAACGCTCAGGTTTACCGTTTTTATCCCAGGCAATAACCCGCACACGGCTCAATACCCATTTATAATCCCCATTTTTTGTCCGAAGCCGATGTTCAATCTCATAAACATGTGTATGCTGATCAAAATGGGCGTTCATTGCCGCCTTTACGCGGTCCAGATCGTCAGGGTGCACGCGGGAATAGGCAACATCCATATCCACCGTGCTGGCGGCGGCGGTTTCCCCGATGATTGCAAGCCAGGCTTGAGAATAACGGATTTCGCCAGTAACCACATTACGATCCCAAACACCTACCCCGCTCCCGTTCAGGGCGAGGGCCCAGATGTCCGACAAATCATCTGCTGGCTTTATGTCATCCAGAACGGCAAGCTTTCTGTGCAAAGCGTATTTCAGAGAGATTGACACCGTAAATGGCCCATGGTTTGCGGAATCAATCTAGAAAAATATCGTGGTTGGAGACAAAATATTCTGAGGTCAATAGGTTAGTTAACAAACCAATGTCTGTATAATTAACTCTTTTTCGCAGAAAGAATCAAGAGCCATGGGGGATCTGCTAAGGTGCTGGATTTCAATACAAAAATGAGCGCCGCAAACGGTCGCGCCTGATCGCCGATTTTAACGCGGTTCATGAAAGGCACTGAAGCCGCGGCGATGAACAACGCCCGCATGATGGCGAAAAAGGCATTCGCGTATGAAAGCGTTTCAGCCTGAAGGTAGGTCATTTTCCAGAGCACTTGCGCCGCTGTCTGTGGGGCAACCATCATGGCACCAAACGGGGTGGACAGGTTATGGCAGAAAGGCTCAATCATCCCGGCAACCGGTTCGCGGCTCTGTGTCAGGTTTTGCGCGAGCATAAAAAATGAAAATTCGTGCGGCTATTCAGAACCGTGCCGGACACCGCAATGCCGACGGCACCGCCCGAATTCCGCATCATGGTGAACAATCCGCTGGTATATTTCAGGCGCTCCACTAAAAAACTGCCCAGACCAAGCGTGACGGCCGGTGCCACGCAGAATACCAGCGGCAAGCCGCGCAGAATTTGCGGCCACAGAAAATCCTGTAAAAACATTCCAACACCGATAACAAACGACACAAAACAGCCAAGCGAAAAGTTCCGGTCCGCCAGCACCAGAAAATCCATGACCGGATGTTCGACCATGAATCTTTTTATGATAATACCAATCCGCGAAGACAGTGACACATCCAAGTAAGCAGCCGCTTTTTTGAAAAAAAGCGGCGCAAAAAACTTCTGTTATGCCGGTGCCGGGCTTCTGGAAGCCCAATGGCCCAGATTAATAATGTTTTTGCTTCTTTTTGTTCACAAAAAGAAGCACTTGCTGCCCGCCGAGAGTCATTCTTTAGGCCAGCTGGTATAAGTATGCAGAGTGAAATGGCCGAACCGACAAACAACCACCGCTGATTTTGCGGTCTGGCGAAATATCACCGGCGATCCTGACAATCTGCCCAGGATGGATGCGTGCGCGCTGGTCTTCCTTGAAATTTGCGTCAATCCATAGTCCCGTTGACGGAACAATGGTTAGCAGCGGCTCACCCGGACCGCATAACCGCCCAGATCGGCACTGCGGTTGCCAACGACACCACCAAGCGGCGCGCGGATCTGCGTATCGTCAATGTTTAACGATGCGATCACCATATCTGCCTGGGCGCGGGCAAACGCCGCCTCGGCCTCCACCCCCCGCGCGCCGCCATACGCGGCTCAGAACGGGATTTCATCATCCAGGTCATTGCCCGGCCGGGTGTCCCAGCCGCCAACCGCGCGGGCCGGTGCCCGCGCCGGGGCCGCCGCTGGGGCCGCGGCACGTGGCTCGTACCCCTCGCCGCCGCCCGCATTCGGGTTGCGGTCCAACAGCACCAATTCACCGCCAAACCGGCCCAGCAACACCTCGGTCGTGTATTTTTCCACGCCCGCGTTATCGGTCCATTTGCGGGTCTGCAATTTGCCCTCCAGATACACTTTCGAGCCCTTGCGCAAGTATTTCTCAGCCACCTCGGCCAGCCGGTCGTTCATGATCACCACGCGGTGCCACTCAGTCTGCTCCTTACGCTCCCCGCTCGCTTTGTCGTTCCAGCTATCGGATGTCGCCACCGCCAGATTGACAATTTTCATGCCGGATTGCGCGTTGCGGATCTCAGGGTCCTTGCCCAGATTCCCGACCAAAGTCACCTTGTTCACACTTCCCGCCATACCGACCTCCACAACCTGAAATTTAATCGCCACATTAACTTATTAACGCCGACACGGCCAGCCGAAAGGTTTGCAATCTATCCCGCATCGCCATATCTTGCAAGAACAATACACGAACATCGAGGCGTAAATGGCTGAGCAGAACAACGCGGGATACATAACGGTCCGCGGCGCGCGGGAACATAACCTCAAAAACATCGACATCCAGATTCCGCGCGAACAGCTCACGGTCATCACGGGCCTCTCCGGCTCTGGTAAATCCTCGCTGGCCTTCGATACCATCTATGCCGAGGGCCAGCGCCGCTATGTTGAGAGCCTGTCATCCTATGCCAGGCAGTTCCTTGAACTTATGGGCAAGCCCGATGTGGATAGTATCGAGGGCCTGTCCCCCGCCATCTCCATCGAGCAGAAAACGACCTCCCGCAACCCGCGCTCCACGGTCGGCACGGTCACGGAAATTCATGATTATATGCGCCTGCTCTGGGCGCGGGCCGGGGTGCCCTATTCGCCCGCCACAAATCTGCCCATTGAGGCGCAGACCGTCTCGATGATGGTTGACCGCGTTATGGCCATGGCGGAGGGCACGAGGCTGCTGCTGCTCGCCCCGGTTATACGTGACCGCAAGGGCGAATATAAAAAAGAACTGCTGGAGCTTCAGCGCAAAGGCTATACCCGCGTTAAGATCGACGGCAAGCTGTATGAGATCGACCAGGCACCGGCGCTGAATAAAAAATTGAAGCATGAGATCGAGGCCGTGGTCGACCGCATCGTCGTCAAACCGGGGATCGAGAAACGCCTGGCCGACTCGTTTGAAACCGCGCTCGGGCTGGCCGATGGCATTGTATATGCCGAGGCCGCCGATGACGGCGCCCGCACGGTCTTCTCCTCCCGTTTTGCCTGCCCTGTCAGCGGCTTCACGATCGAGGAGATCGAGCCGCGCCTGTTTTCCTTCAACTCCCCGCATGGTGCCTGCCCCGCCTGCGATGGGCTGGGGCATGAGACCTATTTCGACCCGCATCTCGTGGTGCCGGATGAACAACGCGCCTTGAACGCGGGGGCCGTTATGCCCTGGGTCAACGCGCAATCACCCTATTACGACCAGACGCTCATCAGCCTTGCCAAACATTTCAAGGTCAAAATGACCACCCCGTGGGAGGCCCTGCCCGAGCCCGTCCGCAACGGCATTCTGTATGGCACCGGCAAAGCCGATGTCGAACTCACCTATAAGGATTCGGCGCGCGCCTATACCGTGAAAAAACCATTCGAGGGCGTGGTCAAAAATCTGGAGCGCCGCCTGCGGGAGACCGACAGCGCCTGGGTGCGCGAGGAATTATCCCGCTACCAGGCTGAGCGCCCCTGCGGGGTGTGCCGCGGCGCGCGCCTGAAACCCGAGGCCCTGGCGGTTAAAATCGCGGGCCATAACCTTGCTGAAATCGCGGAGATGTCGATCGCCTCAGCGCGCGCCTGGTTCGATGGTGTCGCCACGACCCTCACCCCGCAACGGCTGGAGATCGCCCGGCGGATTTTGCGGGAAATCCATGAGCGGCTGCAATTCCTCGTCGATGTCGGGCTTAACTACCTTACGCTGGCGCGTGGTTCGGCCACCCTTTCAGGCGGGGAGAGCCAGCGCATCCGCCTTGCCAGCCAGATCGGCTCGGGCCTCACCGGGGTGCTGTATGTTCTCGATGAACCCAGCATCGGCCTGCATCAACGCGATAATGAACGGTTACTCGGCACGCTCAACCGGCTGAAGCGCCTGGGCAACACGGTGCTAGTGGTTGAGCATGATGAAGACGCCATCCGCGCCGCTGACCATCTGGTCGATATGGGCCCCCATGCCGGGATAAAGGGTGGTTATGTGGTGGCTGAAGGCACCCCCGCCGCCGTTGCCGCCAACCCCAAATCCATCACCGGGGATTATCTCTCGGGCCGACGGCGCATTCCCACCCCCAGCCCTCGCCGTGCCGCGCAGAGCAGCCGGGTGTTAAAAATTATCGGCGCGAGCGGCAATAATTTGAAAAATATCACAGCCGCCTTCCCGCTCGGCCTGTTTACCTGCATCACAGGCGTCTCCGGCGGTGGTAAATCCACGCTGGTGGTTGATACTTTGTACAAAGCGGTCTCCCGCCGTCTCATGGGCTCGGGCGAGGTCCCTGCGGCCTATGAGCGTCTCGAAGGGCTCGAACAGCTCGACAAAATCATCGACATCGACCAATCGCCCATCGGCCGCACCCCGCGTTCAAACCCCGCCACCTATACCGATTTATTCGCCCCTATCCGCGACTGGTTCTCCGAGATGCCCGAGGCCCGCACGCGCGGCTATAAGCCGGGCCGTTTCTCCTTCAATGTCAAAGGCGGGCGCTGCGAATCCTGCCAGGGCGACGGTGTTTTGAAGATCGAGATGCATTTTCTGCCCGATGTCTTTGTCACCTGCGATACCTGCAAGGGCAAACGTTATAACCGTGAAACGCTGGAGGTGAAATTCCGCGAAAAATCCATCGCCGATGTGCTGGATATGAGCGTCGATGAAGCCCAGATCTTTTTCAAAGCCGTGCCCAAAATCCATGACCGGCTCTCTATCCTCACCCGAGTCGGACTCGGTTACATCAAGCTCGGCCAACAAGCCACAACCCTCTCCGGCGGCGAGGCGCAGCGCATAAAGCTCGCCAAGGAACTCGCCAAACGCCCGACCGGGCGCACCCTTTATATCCTGGACGAGCCCACCACCGGGCTGCATTTCGAGGATATCCGCAAATTGCTCGAAGTCCTGCACGCGCTGGTCGATGCGGGCAACACCATCATCGTCATCGAGCATAACCTCGAAGTGATCAAAACCGCCGACCACGTGATCGACCTCGGCCCTGAAGGCGGTGAGGGCGGCGGCCGGATCGTCGCCATCGGCACACCGGAGGACATCGCCGCGAGCCCGCACAGCCATACCGGGCGCTTTCTGGCACCGTTGCTTGCCGTTAAGCCGATGCCGGTACGGAAAAAAAGAACAGCGTAAGCATAAGCGGCGCTTTTTGGAAAAAAGCGCGCAAAAACTTTTGAATTGTTCGGGTCTAATACCAATCGCCGTAAAGGATGACACTTGGCATAACACTCTTTGCTGACGCGCGGCCGCCCCACCAGCCCCGCAGTATTATGCCAATCCGCGAAGACAGTGACACATCCAAGTAAGCAGCCGCTTTTTTGAAAAAAAGCGGCGCAAAAAACTTTTGT